>QHXC01000165.1:37182-40222 GCA_003222815.1 Acidobacteriota bacterium
CGGCGGTTCGCTGGGCGGGCCCATCAAGAAAGACAAGATGTTCCTTTTCGGCAACTACGAAGGCTTCCGGCATACGCTGGGACTCAGCAACGTCGCCTTCGTTCCTGACAACGATGCGCGCCGCGGCTTCATGCCCTGCAACGTGGTCTATACGGCTGCCGCGGACCGGGCCGCGAATTGCTCGAACCTCAATGCCCCGGTTCCAGTTCCAAAGCTGGACTCGCGCATGCTCCCTTACATGAAGGTGTGGCCGGCGCCCAATGGGCCCGAACAGTTCTCGAAGGGCTTGGCGACGGGAATCGCCAAGGACTTTAACCACCCCGTGCAGACGATTCGAGAAGACTTCGGCACGGCGCGATTCGATCTGAATGCCAATACCAAAGACACGCTCTCCACAGCGTATACCGTCGACGACGGGTACAACCTCTCGCCTCTGCCAAACGGCCTTTTTGGGACGACTGCGTTACTCCGCAGCCAGGTCATTAGCGCGCAGGAAACCCACGTCTTTTCCCCGCAATTCCTCAACACGGTCCGGACGGGGTTCTCGCGCGCGGCGTTTAATTTCGATTCGATTGCGATCGATCCCACGATTCCGCCGGACATTAGCTTATTTGCGGGCAAACCGGCGGGATGCTTCGCAATTGGGGGTGCGTCGTGTGCCGCTGTGACCTCCATAGCTTTGGGTGGAGGCAGTCTTTCCGGGAGGATTTGGAACTATAGAAACTTGTATACCGCCTCCGATGACGTGCAGATCGTACGGGGGAAGCACCAACTGAGTTTTGGAGGCTGGTTGCAGCGAATCCAAGTTAATGCGAACTCCGCAGCTCGAAACTATGGAGAGGCCGACTTTGCCAGCGTCCTCACGTTCTTGCAAGGGACCACTACCAACTGGGTGGGTACTCCCAATCGCACCGTGATGTATTGGAGGTCGATCGAAGGTGCCGGATACGTTCAGGACGTTATCCAATTGCGTCCCAATTTCACCGTCCGTGCCGGCCTTCGGGACGAATTCACGAACGGTTGGAACGAGAAATATGGAAGGGCTGCCCAGTATCTCCTCGACGCGAATGGGGTTCCCACCAGTGACCCTGTAACGAGCGCCACTCATATCGGCAGCTCGACGTTCCTGGACAACAAGGCCACGAGGCTGTTCAGTCCTCGCGTGGGCATTGCCTGGGACGTGTTCGGCAATGGAAAAACCTCAATTCGCTCCGGCTTTGGGATGTTCTACTCGCTGATGGACAATCTCAGCTTCCAAATGAACTTTGTAGCTCCCTTCAA
This sequence comes from Acidobacteriota bacterium, assembly GCA_003222815.1. Taxonomy (GTDB): domain Bacteria; phylum Acidobacteriota; class Terriglobia; order 20CM-2-55-15; family 20CM-2-55-15; genus 20CM-2-55-15. Next base: position 38,464 of record QHXC01000165.1, read on the forward strand.
CACGCTGTTCGCTTTCAACAATGTTCCTTTACTCGACTCTGCACTGCCGCCGCCGGTCGTTCCCGGCAAGGCTCTGCCGCCGTTCTGTTCGCCCAATGTTCCACCTGGAGTTCCTGGAGCTCCTTGCACCCTCGTACAGCCGATGGGGGTTCAACTCGACGGGAAAACTCCGACGGTCGCGTCGTGGAACTACTCCATCGAGCAACAAGTGGCGCGCAACATGTCTCTTCGTGTCGCCTATGTCGGCTCTCACGGTTACCATAACATTATCGACATTGACGCCAATACCATTCCGCAGCAGATTTGCTCCAACCCGGCCGGCTGCGCGAGCGGTGGTATTCGCGCCACAAATCCGCCTTCCCTGGTGCCGCAGGGAACGCCGTATTTTCCAGCGGGGACGCGGCCCAATAGGTATTTGGCGAACGCGTATTTTTGGTACCCGAGGGGCGTCAGCACCTATCACGCGCTACAAGCCGATTTGACAAAACGCCTCGGCAGCGGGCTGTTATTCCGGGCTAATTACACCTTTGCGAAAAACCTGGACAACGGCACCGCCACCGCGAGCAGTCAGTCTCAAAATAACAACCAATCTGTACTGGATCCGCGCCACCCCTTAATAGACTATGGCCGATCCGCTTTGGACTTTCGGCACCAGGGAAGCGGGAGCTTCAGTTACGAGCTGCCTTTTGGAAAAGGTAAGCCCTTTGGTGGCGGGTTGACCGGCATAGCGGATAAGCTGGCCGGCGGTTGGCAGTTGAATGGAATCGTGACGCTTTTGAGCGGCTTCCCTGTGACTCCGCTGGTCGGGACGAATCGGTCTGGAAATGGCAACACATTCAATCCGGACCGTCCCAACTACAATCCAAACTTCCAGGGACCTGTGATAACCGGCAGGGTGGAGCAGTGGTTCGACCCGAATGCCTTCAGCCTTCCCGCGTTAGGAACCTGGGGAAACGTGGGCCGCGGAGTGCTCGATGGGCCTGGCTTGGCGGAGATTGATCTCTCGGTCTTCAAGACCATCCCAATCACGGAAAGCACGAAGCTGCTGTTCCGGGCCGAAGGCTTTAACATCGCAAACAGGCCGAACTTCGGCGTTCCGAACTTCCTCATCTTTTCTGGCGATAGCATCAGTCCCTCGGCGGGCCAAATCACGAGCACGACCACGAGTTCCCGCCAGATTCAATTTGGGCTGAAACTGATGTTCTGATTTTATAAGACAGTCCAGCGTTACGGATCGGGAGGAAACCTGGCATGAAACGGCGTGAGTTCTTTGCAAGTTCGTTTGGGATGCTTGCGGCATCAGCGCTGCCGCAGGAAGGTGGCCATCAATTTCCGAATGTACCTGGACTGACGAAGTATGTTTCCGAGTTCATCGTCAACACGAAATATCAGGACATTCCTGAAGAAGTGCTGGCGTTGGGAAGGAAATCCATTCTCGACGGCTTCGGTCTGGCTCTTGCAGGTTCGGTCTCGCCGATGGGACCGCTCATTCGCCAATACGTAGAAAAATTTGCCGCTCCCGGTTCCAAAGCCAGTGTCATCGGAACCGGAATCAAAGTTCCCACACGTTTCGCGGCCCTGGCCAACGGCACTTTCATCCATGCCGATGATTACGACGATACGCAGCTTTCGGTGGCGCCCGATCGCGTCTACGGCTTACTCACGCACCCGACAGTGCCTGTCCTTCCACCCGTATTCGCATTGGCCGAAATGAATCACTACACAGGCGAAGAACTCACGCTCGCGTACCACATCGGAG
>QHXC01000611.1 GCA_003222815.1 Acidobacteriota bacterium
AGCCAAGCGCAGGGCCGATACTCAGCGAGCGTCCCACCTGGAAAGTACGTCGTCCAGGGAGTGGGCGGAGAATACCAGAGCGCGCTCTCCACGCAGAAAGACGTATCGGCAGGCCGGCCGACAACCGTGGACGTGGCTCTCACCGATAAGAGGGCGCCGCATTTGCCTAACGCCTGGCCTGGCCGGCCGCCGGGTCAAGGCGGCGGGGAAGCGGCCGCCACCGCTCCGGTGAGACTTCCTGATGGAAATGGAAAGCAGCTTGTGACGGGAAAGTGCTCGGTTTGCCACGATGCCGCCCGCATCGCTAACGCCCGCTACGACCGCGCTCACTGGCTGGAAATCATCGACGACATGCAAGACTATGCTCGGGGCTCGGATTTTGCTCGCGAGCTGACAAATGAAGAAGTCAACGCTCTGCTGGATTATCTCTTGACGAATTTCTCGGATGCCGATGCTCGCGCTCGCCGCGCCCGACAGCCTGTCGATCCCAATAGCCGCTTACCCAGAACGCTGATCCAGGGCGACGCGACGAAATACATTGCGGTGGAATTCGAGTTGCCGAAAACCAATGTCGAGCCGCACGAGATCACGGTAGATAACCAAGGAAATGGCTGGTTGACCCAGCGAACCGGCGGCCGTCTGGGAAGGTTCGACACGAAGACCTTCACGTATACAGAATTGGATCCGCCTGCTGGAGCCACCAAAAAAGTTCGGTTGAATGGAATTGTGAGAGGGCCGGACAACAAACTCTGGTTCGTCGATGGGGGCCCTAATCGCCGTTGGCTGAACTACGACATCGCATCTGAAACGTTCAATGTGTTCCCGGTGCCGAAACTCAAGTATGGCAACAGTACTGGAAACACGATGCGGGTCCATCCGAACGGAAGCGTGTGGCTCTGTAATATCGGCAGCAATCAGATCATCCGCCTGGATCCAAAAACCAAAAAGTTCGACGTGTGGGAGGTTCCCGCCGGCGTACAGGCGAAGAAGAACGCAACCCCGTACGGGATGGCCGTCGCCGGTGACGGCAAAGTCTGGTTCGTTGAAAATACCTTCAATCAGCTCGGCCGCGTCGATCCCGCTAACGGCAAGTTTGACGAGTATCCCATCCCCGTTAAGGGAGCGGTCACGCGCAAAATGGGTTCGGATTCCGAAGGCAACATCTGGGTCGGACTCCACGTTCCCGGCAAATTAATGAAGGTGGATTACAAGACAACGCAGATGACGCTCTTCGATCCTCCAACGGAGGACTCCGGGGTGTATTCCGTCCAGGGCGATCCGAAAAGCAAATTGATTTGGTTCAGCCAGCAACATGCCGATCAGATTGCGCGCTTCGATCCGGCGACTCGGACCTTTACAGAGTTCCCTCTCGCTAACGCAGAAGAGGATCATCGCAGGATCGAGATCGATCCGAGCAATTCCAACCGCATCTGGTGGACCGGGAATACTTCGGGCCGGATAGGTTACGTCGAACTGCTCAAATAAAACTGATTAACTCCCGCTCTGGATCATGTTGGCTCCACGGGACGGCTCCGTGGAGTCGACGTTATCCCGTCGCGGTGCTTAGGGCTCGCGCAAAAATAACTTGGCAGTATTCACTGCTCGACATCAGACCGAGGATCTGACCAATGTTCAATTCCCAATGCTCAATTCTTATCCGAACAGAGCGAACGGCTCGCAATCCGACATCCACTTCGGCTGAGAATTGCGCATTGGGAATTGAACATTGGTCAGATCCCGATCGGGCATTCTGCCAAGTTATTTTCGCGGCAAGCCTTAAAGCAATCCGCCGAAGATCGAGGTCCAGATAGTGGATCGGAGGAGCTTATGAAACCAAGATCGCTCGTTCGATGGTTCTTCACGCTTTGTGCGGCCATCTTGTCGATCGGAGGCGCAGCGTCTGCCGCCGATGTGTACGTGATGATCTCGGCCGGCTTTTATGGGGTCTATTCCGAACTGGGCCCGGCTTTCGAGCGCGCGAGCGGCCACCACCTGATCACGACGCGCGGTCCATCACTGGGGGACTCTCCGGAGGCGATTCCCACCCGCTTGGCGCGAGGCGAGGCCGCAGACGTCGTAATCCTGGATGGAGGGTCGGCCGACGAGCTCGCCAGGCGAGGATTGGTGCAGGCCGGCAGCAAGATCCTGCTCGCCCGCTCACTGGTCGGCATGGTGGTGCGGGCTGGGGCCGGGAAGCCGGACATCCGCAGCGTCGAGGCGTTCCGGAAAGTGCTGCTGGCGGTGAAGTCCATCGCGTACTCCGACAGCGCCAGCGGTATCTATCTATCTACGACGCTGTTTGCGACGCTCGGCGTCGCTGACCAAGTGGTGGGCAAGAGTCGAAAGGTGCGTGGGCCGCCGTCCGGCGAGCCGGTAGCCGCCGTCGTCGCGCGCGGCGA
>QHXC01000612.1 GCA_003222815.1 Acidobacteriota bacterium
GTGGGGCTGGGCGGATTCGAACCGCCGACAAGCAGTTTAGGAAACTGCTGTCAAGCGTTAAAATAACCAGTAACAATGCGTGTTTTATGCATGTTCTGTACCCAATCTGTACCCGCTACGTGGTATACTGGAGTCAGATCGGGAGGCACCATGCAGAGAGGCGCAATCAGGAAACACGGCAAGTTCTGGTGGCTGAAGTATCGAGAGAGCGTGCTGGAGAATGGCGTCAAGGTACGCAAGACCGTCAACAAGAAGCTTGCGCCATTTAGTCGAGAATATCAAACCGAACAGAGCGTGCGTGCCCTGGCCGATGTAATCCTTGCGCCGTTGAACGCCGGAACGCATCAGGCGACCTCCGTTGACTCCGTAAAGTCGTTCCTCGAATCCTTCCTCACAAAGGGCGAAGGCGGACGGGGACACAAGCTGCGCCAAAGCACCATCGACAGCTATGAGGATATGTACAAGCTGGCAAAGCAACATATTCCTGACATGGAATTGCGGAAGGTACGGACCCCGGACATCAACAATATTATGCGTGCTGTCGCTGCGGAGGACGACGCGGAAGATCGTAGGGCGCAGACCGTCTACTACAATCTGAAGAACTTTCTCAGCAGTGCTTTTCGTTATGGGGTCGGCCACGGTCTGATCGATTCCAATCCTGTTCGTGATGCCATCATTCCCGAAGGAAGCGAATCCGATACCTACGCTTATAACTTGGAAGAAATTTACGAGATCATGCAGACAGTTAAGAAGCCCGTGGCAAAAGCAGCGATCATGACTGCAACATTCACTGGCCTGCGGATGTCCGAGATCAAAGGGCTGAGGTGGGAAGATTACGACGGCAACATCCTGAACATCAGACGAGCGGTAGTCAACGGAGTCGTAGACGAGGTTAAGACCAGAACAAGTAGAGCGCTTGTTCCGGTCATCAAAACTTTGAAAAATGTTCTGGCTGACCATCTGAAGCACAACTCCGGTGATGGGTACATCTTCCACGGCGAAACCGGAGAGCCTGTGCGCTTTGAAAACTTGGTACGACGGGATATCCTTCCGGCGCTCGAAAAGAAAAAGATCAAATGGCATGGTATGCATGCATTCCGTCGTGGGCTGTCGTCTGTTCTGTACGACCTGATACCGGAACAGGAACTCACCATCAAACACATCATGCGCCACGCGGTTAAGGACGTGACTGGAAAGCACTACATCAAACCGTCCTTAGAACGGAACCGCGAGGCGCTGGAAATGGTTGAGAAACAATATTTGAAGATACGAAGGCGGTCCTAAGCCGCCTTTCGTTCTTCAATTTTTGTGCTGGCGCTCGGTGCCGTCACACCCGGCTTTATCGCATGCACCGTTTTGGAATCAAGAAATGCATTTACTTCTGAGAAGCGAAGCGATTTGAGTACGCCTCTCTTCAGCAAATTAAGCCAATAGCTCTTGGGGATGCTCGTATAGAGAACCAGTTCTGGTAAAGTAAAATTTGCTTCCGCGAACACGACTGGTTTACTGCCGACTACCTTGCCGCCGATTGCTTTCCATTTGCGTAGATACTCACGGTCCATTTGCTTGCCACGTTTCTCAACGTGTCTCAAATACGCCGCCCATCTCTCGGGATTCGCACGAAGTTCATTCCAGTCTTTCATACTTCCGATTCTTTTCATATTTACCTGCTTTCTTCGGTGTAGCCGAAATTGATTTTATGCTGCACGCTCTGCAAATCCTTCTTCAATCCACTCTTGAATCTTTCCCCAAGTGGAGCGCAGTTCCTTGCCCGATCTGAATACAGGCAGCGGACGAGCAGCACGGGCACGTGTCATTTCGTAGACTTGCTCAACCGTTCTCTTCTGCAAGATGCGCCCGACCTGTTCCAAGGTCAGGGCAGGCAATTGCTTATACAGAGCGATCTCTTCGGATGTAAGCGGCTCTGTGGAAACGAGTGTAATGGATTTCTTTTTCGATTTTGCGGTCGCCGGGGGCATGGCGACGGACAATTGGTGGAGTTTCTTGGTCATACTGCTACCGCCTGAACAGACGGGCTTGTACCGCTGCTAACGAACGGGTCGGCGTGGTTCTTTTTCTTTGATGCCATTGAAACATCCGTTTAGAGACACACTTTGGGTGTCCGAACAGACATTCCAGACTTTTGTCGTGGAAGGTTTTGCGTCTTTAGGCTTGCGCCAGGGGCTTCGACCGCTGTGGCCCCTCAATCAAGGTGTCGTCTGTGGTTGGCGTGGGACGCCCGACATTCTTGACTTCCACCACCTATACCCCGTGGCGAGGGTCGGTTGATACTACTCACGATAGGCGTGAATCACTTCCAACCGTATAAACAGTATACACAGTCCTAGTACCAAAGTCAAGCCCGTTCTTCGGATATCCACCCGAATATCTAAACCGCTCTCTCCCTCAACTCATCCATCCACGCGAGAAGACCGCCCCGTGTTAATTGTGATTTCTTTAGGCGAGATTGTTGCCCTCGAATAAAATGAAGGAAGGGTCACGGCATGTGGGACCGTGCCCTTCCAAGCTGCACCACTAAGTGTTCACGCTTCCCTTGGGAAGTTCGTGTCAGGGCAATGGCGCAGCTAAGTGTGCCC
>QHXC01000613.1:0-2753 GCA_003222815.1 Acidobacteriota bacterium
GTCGGATTCCGATAAGCCAGTGAGGGGAGCGGCAAACTCTTTCAGGGCGCTGATGACTTTCGGGGCATTCTCGGCCGTCGCCTCGACCAGGATATCGAGATCTCCTGTGGCACGTGGTTCAACGTAGATATTGACTGCATATGCGCCGACGATAATGAACCGCGCTTCAGCGTCTAATAACGCGCGTATGATGTCGAGAAAGTCGGGGTTCATTGGCGTCCTTCATTGCCCACTGCTCCTGACTCAATTGCCAGGTCAACAGGATGCGTTCGGCAGGCGTCAGATTTTCCAAGAACTCCCGGTCCGCCTTCGCGAGTTCTTCCCAGGAGCGGCAGATCTTCACGGTGATGTCTCTGCGCTTCATTGAAGAATATTTTATCATCTGGGTCCCGTCATTTCCGAGGTTCGGGGTCACTAAGTTTGGACAATGCAGATGGAGTCGACCGCGCGGCATCTCACGCGGGCAGTGTAGCCATACGCGCTCGGGCCGTAATCTTTTGTTTGTGCATCGTTCAGTTGGGATGATTACGAGCGGCTGCTGGAAGACTTGCCTGACCGGCCCCACGTTTCCGAAGCAACGCAAGCCACACAGTTTGCGGGACCGATCAGCCGTTTTTCTCAGATCCTGTTCGAGCGGCCGGCGCTCGCTTTTCAATCACTCGGTTTTTACTATGGCTCCCAACAACACCTGCCCAGGATATCGCGTTCGTACGTGTCAACTCCCCGGTGGAGTTTGTCGCTTCCTGGATCGCGCTGGAGGACATTCAGCAGGGTTCAGGAGAACCGTTAGAATCTATTCGGCGGTTGAACGAACCACCCCGAAGATGTGAATTAATTGTGATAAGGCGTTATTCCCCTCCTTGCACCACCGCAGCGGTGATGCAAGGAGGGGAATAGCGCTTGATTCCAATTTTTTCACAGCTTCCCCGTCACGCCTCCTTCGCCAAGGAGTAGAATTCCGGCTCATTCTGTTTTCCTCGTTTGCTGCAAATTGTCCGGCGAGATCAGGATCTCTGACATTCGTCAATCTTCAAAAACTACCAAAAAACCTGGTTGCCATCGACCAGTCGGGTGTAGAGTGCCGTTAATCAAAAGAACAGAAAACTGATCCGTTTGCTTTCTTAAAGGAGAAGCGTATGCGTTCCGCTGTACTTTCCCTTTTTTGTTCATTCCTTGTTTGCGGAGTTGTTTGGGCACAAGCCACAGGTCAAATTGCGGGCACAGTCCACGATGAGACCGGCGCGGTAATACCGGGCGCCGACATCAAGGTGACCCAGACCGCCACGGGTGCGGTTCGAACGGTGGCCTCCGGCGAAGATGGCCGGTACGTGCTTCCCACTCTTCCGCTGGGGCCGTATATGTTGGAAGCCACAAAGCCGGGTTTCACGACGTACGTCCAAACGGGTATCGTGCTCCAGGTGGATAGCAACCTCACGGTCGATGTACGGTTGAAGGTTGGCGCAGTCGGCGAAGAGGTAACGGTGGAAGCCAACGCCTCTCAGGTGGAGGCGCGTTCGACCAGCGTCGGCCAGGTAGTGGACTCCCTGCGAATCGCCGAGATGCCACTGAATGGGCGCAATCCGATCGAACTGGTATTCCTTGCGGGTATGGCGAGCGCGCCAGGTAACGGCGCGATCAACACCGTGCGGAATTATCCGACCATCGTGGTGTCTGTGGCGGGCGGCCAAGGCAATGGCGTCTCGTACCAGTTGGACGGCACGATCTATCAGGATCCATACAACAACCTGGCGCTGCCGCTGCCGTTCCCGGATGCTTTGCAAGAGTTCAAGGTGGAAACCAGTGTGCTGCAACCGCAATACGGCTTTCACTCCGGCGCAACGGTGAACGCCGTCACGAAGTCCGGGACCAACGAGTTTCATGGCGATCTGTTCGAGTTCCTCCGCAACGGCGCTCTGAACGCGCGCGACTTCTTCGCCCTCGAGCGCGACACTCTGAAGCGCAACCAGTTCGGCGGAGTCATAGGCGGACCGATCATAAAAGATAAACTGTTTTTCTTCGCCGGCTATCAAAAGACCATCCAGCGTTCGGACCCGGCCTTTAACACGGGTTACGTCCCCACCGCGGCCATGCTCCAGGGCGATTTCACAACCTTTGCGTCCGCCGCTTGCAACCAGGGAACGCCCAAAATTCTATCGGCAGCACAAGGGTTCGTAGGCAACAAGATCTCGCCCACACTGCTGAATCCGGTCGCGCTGAACTTTGCCAAGACTTTGCCCACGCCGCTGGACCAGTGCGGCCAAGTGAAGTACGGTTACGTCACCAACCAGAACGAAGGCCTGCCGGTGGGAAGAATGGACTGGCAGAAAAGCCAGAAGCACTCCATTTTCGGCCGCTTCTCCGCTGGAACGCTCAAGGTCGATTCCACGTTTGATGGAAAGAACCCGCTGTCGATCAACACGTATGGTGTCGATGACCTGGATTACCAACTGGGCATTGGAGACACGTACCTGATCGGCGCCAACCTCGTCAGTTCCCTGCGCCTTTCTGCTAGCCGTACCAACATCGTGAAGATCGACGACAATTACGGGTCGCTGGCGGATTTCGGCGCGAACTATACTCCCCTGGGCGGCAAGGTGATCAACTTCACCGTCACCGGAGGGCTGGGCTTTACCATCGGGGGCGGGGCCGCAGTTCCCGGCAAGTCTCACAACGGACCGAATCCCTCGATTTCCGAGGACATCAGTTGGGTGAAGGGATCCCACCAGCTTGGCTTTGGTGGCAGCTTCTATCAT
>QHXC01000613.1:2933-5496 GCA_003222815.1 Acidobacteriota bacterium
TTACAAGCAGGGCCAGATTCATTACGTCGATCCCGAGTTGTTCGCTCAAAATTACCATAGCCCTGTTTTCTCCAACGCTCCGGCGGGCGTGATTTTCCCGGGCGATCCCCATTACGTTTGCGGGAAAAGCTTCAGCTGTGACAAGTGGGTGGACTTCTTCCCGCGTGTCGGACTGGCCTTTGATCCCACGGGCGACGGCAAGATGACAATCCGGGCGTCGTACGGCATGTCGGGTGACCGGCCTCACATGTTCTACCCCAACCAGATGTCTTTTGGCCCGCCGTTTGGCAACACGATCCAACAGTCCAATGTCAATCTGTCCAACCCCTGGGCGACCTTCCCTGGTGTGCCGGGCTTCTCGGCGCCCGGACAGAATCCGATGCCCGCGCTGGCGGCAGTGGTTGGAATTGGCAACTCCGCCAAGAATGCTCCGTTCCCGACGTTCGGGTTCTACGTCAATAACGCGGAACACCTCGATCGTCATTTCAAGCAGATGTATGTCAACCTGTGGAACCTGAGTATTCAGAGACAAGTGGGAACCTGGCTGCTGACTGCCAACTATCTGGGTAACAGCACCATTCACATGAATAGTTCGACAACGGGGAATCCCGCGGAGTTCCTCGGTCTCGGACCGTGCTCGTTGGATGTGGTCCAGGCGAACGGCGCCGTTGCGCCGCAGAGCTTCCCGGTTTGCTCCACCACTACCAATCAAAACGTCCGGCGCAAGCTATATCGCCAGGACCCATTAAAAGGGCAGTACTTTACCAACATCGCCCAGGTTTTGAATGGTGGAACGGCAAGCTACCAAGGCATGTACGTATCGGCCAACAAAGCCTTGACCCATGGCATCAGCATGCTGGCGAACTATACATGGTCGCACTGCATCTCCGATGTTTACGATCAGCAGCCGAGCGGCAACGGACTGACTCGGCCGGACAACCGCCGGGCCTACCGTGGCAACTGCACTGTCGGCGTCGCCGATGCGCGGCATTTCTTCACCTTGAACATGGTGGCGACCACGCCGAAGTTCGCCAACAACACGCTTCGGCTCCTCGCCAGCAACTGGCAATTGGCGCCGATCCTGCAGCTCAAGTCCGGAAATTTTATGACGATTTACGCCGGCACCGACCAGGCGCTGACCACTGTGACCGCGACGTCGACCTCGGGCCAAACGGCAAATCAGGTATCGCCGGCCGTGTTTGCTTCCAGTAGAGCCGCTAGTTGCGCTCCGTGCGTCACCTACTTGAACAAGGCTGCGTTTTCGGCGCCTGTGCCGGGCACGTATGGCAACCTGGCCTACGGCACTGTTCAGGGGCCGGGATTGATCCAGTTGAATATGGCCCTGTCGCGTACGTTCCCCGTGGGGGAGAAACGCACGATCCAGTTGCGCGCGGAAGCGTTCAACCTTCCCAACCACTTGAACCCGGACATTCGGCCCACAAACCGGAGTTTCAACTCCGCGCTCTTTGGAATCGCTGACACCGACCAGAGTGGTATCCTTGGCCAGATTTCAGGTACCACGTCGGGCGACTACCGTGTGATCCAGCTCGCCTTGAAGTTCGTGTTCTGACGCGGGCTAGAGAACAACTGCTGCCGCGAATTGCGCGAATTACGCGAATGGGCCTCACGCCGTTAATGCCGTTGGTAACGACAGGAATTCTGTGCGGCCCATTCGCGCAATTCGCGGCTCTGGTATGCTATTTTTCGTTTCAGATCGCTCGGAATCACTGGAGGATGCCATGAGACATTTTCATTGGAGAATGATAGTGGTCGTTGCGTTGTCGGCGATCACGAGCGCGTCGATTTTTATTCGTGCGCAACAGGCCGCTCCGGATCTCATACTCACGAACGGAAAAATCATCACCGTCGACGAGCGTTTTACGATTGCTCAGGCGGTAGCTGTCAGGGGCGACCGCGTTGTGGCGGTCGGCGCCAGTCCAGAGATTTCCCAGCTCGCGGGACCAGGCACCAGACGGATCGACCTCAGGGGAAAGGCCGTTGTTCCCGGACTGATCGATAACCACGCGCATTTCATGCGCGCGGGCGAAACCTGGACCGAGGAAGTGCGTCTTGACGGCGTCGAATCGCGTAAGCAAGCGATCGAGATGCTGCGGGCGAAGGTCAGAACGGCGGCTCCAGGCCAATGGGTCTTCACGCTCGGAGGCTGGAGCCATCACCAGTTCGCCGACGATAAGAAGCCTTTTACGCGGGACGAGCTCGATCAGATTGCTCCGAACAATCCAGTGGTGTTGCAGGAAGCCTACTATCGAAGCTATCTCAACAGCCGGGCAATCCAGACCGCTGGCCTTAACGCCATGACCGACAAATGGATTGTGCGCGATGCCGCAGGAAAGCCGACCGGCGTCATTGAACAGGACGGCACACGCGCGGTTGCCGCCAAGATTCCCGCCCCGTCCAAAGAGAAGTTCGAATCCAGCTCTCTGGCGATGATCAGAGACTGGAACCGCGCGGGCCTCACCGCGGTCGGCAGCTCGGGTTGCCCCGACGATCAATTGGAGAGCTATCGGAAATGGGCGCGCCAGGGTCAGCTCAATATGAGGGT
>QHXC01000614.1:0-2740 GCA_003222815.1 Acidobacteriota bacterium
CGTGTAGACCATGAAACCCCCCTTTCATTTGCGTGACATGATTCTACTCCTTACTTGGCATTTGGATACTCTGAGAGGAGGACTAGCGCGACGGCTTTTCCTTTCCCACTTGTTTGGTCAGCTTGAAATCGCCATTCCGATTTTCATCCGGACGATTCCAGCTTCCGCTTAGCGTGTTCTTGTTGAGCTTGCCTTCAATGACGTAGTGGCGGCCCCTGGGCTGGTAGGTGGCTTCGAATTTGACCATGCCGGTCTTGGGATCGAAAGAGGCCTTGTCTATAGGAAAGCTGTCGAAGTTTCGGTACATGCGCGCGCCGGGAATGCCTGGACGCACGATACCCGTGAGGGTCGTTCCATCCCAGTGCAGTTCGAGCGTGATGGTGTTCCTGTCATAGAACGCAGGACCAAAGTCACCAACCCATGTTCCAGTCAAGGGATCGCCTCCTTCCTGCGAACCTTGCGCGCGTGCACAAGAGGCGGCGAGGCAGGATGAAAGAAGCAGGCAGATCAAGCGAGGACTCTTCATGCCGATTCCTCCGAGTGCTGGAATCGTACCACGGCGCTTTGCTTGTGTTATAGCACCCGCAAATCCGCACGCCTCAAACGCTGTCGAGCATTCGTCCCACAACCGCTGTCTCCCGCTGAGAACGCGACGATTATGGCAGGCATGTTGTATCCTTTTTCCGGCTGAAGCTGAGGAACCTCGAACCTTGAAAGGAGTCTTATGAAGAGATCGATTTTTGTAATTGTATTGGTGATGTTAGCGCTGGTTGGCACAGCGTTGGCTCAGGCGCCCGCTGGCGGCCAGGCCCGGGGCGGCAGGCCAAACATATTTGCTCCGCCCGCGACGCCATCAGGTCCGATTGCCGACATGGTGAACTCCATCTTAACCGCCTTTAACAATCGGGACACGGCGTATCTTACCAAGATAATAGCGCCCGATGCAGTCTGGCTAGACGAAGACGGTCATCATCTCCTGGCCATGGTGTGGATGAATCGCCTGATGTCCGCAAATCCGCAGAAGAAACTCAGCATCACGAATCTCAGGGTCGGAAATTGGGATACGTCCGGTTGGGCCGGTTTCAATTATGTGATGGAAGGCGCCAATCAGGTGAAGGGTACAAACAGCATGCTCTTCAAAAAAACAGGCAATGATTGGCAAATCGTACTGGTTCATGGTGCGGTCGACACCACGATCGGGGCCCACTAGGCTTACACGTTGGCTCCAGTCGTACGCATGGACGAGATGGCACACGATAGTCATTTGCACATTCCCGTTGTCGACATAAGCGCTCTGGTATCCGGAACAACAGGTCGATACGATGTGGCCGCCAGAATAGGACAAGCCTGCTGCGACTCCGGTTTCTTTTACGTTATCAATCACGGAGTGGACGAAGATCTTCAGCGGCGGCTGGAGGAAGTCAGTCAGCAGTTCTTCGCTCAAGATCTTGAGACAAAGCTCGAAATAGACATGGCGCGTGGGGGTAGAGCGTGGCGAGGATACTTTCCCGTCGGCGGCGAACTCACATCGGGCAAGCCTGACCTAAAGGAGGGGATCTACTTTGGCGCTGAGCTTAAGAATGTCCTCTGACATTTTCAGGAAGCGCGCCTCCAGATTCCATTGCGCGAAGCGGATGGGGCAATCTACACTTCCACCGAACCGGTGGAAACAGAAAGCGAGGATACAGATCATGCGCAACATGACGCCAAGCATCGCGTGTCTGGCCATCGTCCTGCACGGCTTCTGGCCTGCACTGGCATCGGCACAGATCACCCTCGAGATCAAGGATTACGTTGCGATGCCGATGACCGGACTGGTCGACGGCAAAAGCAGCAACGACTCGCTGCTCGCAAGGGTCAATGGTTTGCGAGAAGAACCGGGAGGGGCGAATCGCTTTTTCGTTATTGACCTGAACGGCCTGCTTTACATTCTCGACAAGGACACGAAGAAGCTCACGACTTATCTCGATTTCAACGGTCGTGAGGGCCGGTCGGGCATTTTCCATAAGTTGACCATCGAGTCCGGTTATGGGAATGGGCTGAATGGTTTTTACTTCGATCCCGACTATCGGAAGAATGGCAGGTTTTACACCATTCACATAGAGGACCCCTCGCTTCCCGGATCGAACGTTCCGGACAACGCCAAGTTTCCCGGCTTGAACATTTCGGGCTACACGACGACTCCGCCTGTCTCAACTCCTGGACCGGCGCAGAACGAGGGAGTCCTGGTGGAGTGGACCGACACGAATATTGCGAATGCGGCCTTCGAAGGCACTGCCAGGGAATTGATGCGGGTGCAGCTCAATACCCGCGCTCACCCGATGGGCGATATGATCTTCAATCCCACTGCCCGTGCGGGCGATCCCGACTGGCGGGTCCTGTACATCGAATGCGGCGATGGTGGGTCCGGCGAAGCGACCTCCAGCATCCGGTCCAACCCGCAGCGACTGGACAATCTCGTCGGCAAGATCCTCCGGATCATCCCGGATCTGAGCGAGCACGCGGCGACGAGCACCGTGAGCGACAATGGCCGCTACCGGATTCCGAACGACAATCCCTTCGTCTCAAAGCCAGGCGCGCGGAAGGAAATCTGGGCGTATGGGATGCGCAACCCGCACCGGTTGAACTGGGCCATCGACCCGGGCAATCCGGCCAACAACCGCCTCATCGCCAACTCCGTCGGACTGCACACCTGGGAGACGGTCAACATCATTCGCAAGGGAGCCAACTACGGCTACTC
>QHXC01000614.1:2869-3635 GCA_003222815.1 Acidobacteriota bacterium
CCGGGGCAAGTATGTCTTTACCGACATCACGACCGGCCGCATCTGGTACGCCGACTACAAGGACATGCTGGCCGCCGACGATGGTAAACCCAACACGCTGGCGCAGATTCATGAGGTGAAAATCCTTTGGGATAATCCCAATGACACGCCCGATGCGGGGAAGCAGCTCTACGATACGATGTTCCCGATCGCCGAAGCCGCATACCATGCACGCGGCGGAAAAGACCCGGACTTGCCTGGGCGATCGACCATCTCAGGTCAGGGGCGCGCGGATGCCCGCCTCTCTATCGATGCAGCCGGGGAGCTGTATCTCTACACCAAGACCGATGGGATGATCCGCGCCGTCGCCGGAGCCGCTGCGAAGTGAGTTCCACCGGTCTGTGATGTAGTTTTCAGGTATGAGATCAGAGTCCGAACCACAAATAGCAGTGAAACAGGTAATCGCAGAACGTGATGGAATTAAGGAGTCTTGGAATATTGCTTGGCTCGTTAGAAATTTGGGGCGATATCCGATGCGTATTCTGTCTGTGCGTTTGCCGCATGGGCAATTTAAGTCAGAGGAGCGCCGGTTCGAGCCTGCAATGGATTTAAATGGAGGAGAAGAGGTACAGTTCCGGACTTTGGTCCGGTGCGATGAACCTTCCGGTCTCGTTACGGAGAACGCTTTCGTGATTTTCTACGTAATCTGGCGTGGTGAGCCGTGCAGGATTTTTGTTCGGCTCCGGGTAGTCGTGAACTCTGATGGTAAGCCGGAGACAGCGACCGA
>QHXC01000166.1 GCA_003222815.1 Acidobacteriota bacterium
TTTGTTCTTCACTTCAAGTTTGGCGCCCTTTTCCACCAGGAATTTCACAATGGAGTCCGCCCCGCGGAGGGCGGCGCCGTGGAGGGCAGTCTCGCCTTTGTCGGTAGCGGCGTTGACGTCGAGGCCGAGTTCGGCGCACAGTTTGACGGTTTCGAGCGCCGCGGCTTCGCTTCCGCGAATCTTATCGTTCCAACTCACGCCTGAAGCGACCATCAGCGCCGTCAGACCGTCCTTATTTTTGAGCTTGGGGTCGGCTTTGTTATCCAGCAGCAAGCGCATGAGCGGAATATCCGCGCTTCGAGCCGCCCGCATGAACGCGGTAGCGCCTGTGGAAAGAGTCCGGTCGCCGAGATCCTGCGCAACCTTCTTAATAGGGGATGCTTCGGTGAGTTGAGCGTTGGTGTTCGCGCCTTTAGCCAAAAGCGATCGGATGATATCGAGGGGCGCCAGTCCGTCGTTGACTTTCCGCGCGGGCAGAGGCGACCAGTCGGCGTCGTGCATTTCCACGGCTGTATACAAGGGCGATCTTCCATCTTTGCTGGCGGCGTTGGGATCCGCCCCGACATCGATCATCAGTTGCGCCAGATCGTAGTGACTGTTGAGCAGTGAGAGCACAAGCGCGCTGTTTCCATCCGAATCCGTCTGATTGATGTCTACTCCTGCATCCAGCAGTGCCTTCACGGCCTCAGTGTGGCCTTGCCTTGCAGCGAACAACAAGGCAGTCAGACCGCCGCGGAAGATAGGCGCAGCGGGTGTGCCGGCGGCTAACTTTGGTGAAGCGGTGTCCCGATCCAGCGATCGCACCTTATGGTCGGCTCCATGCTCGAGCAGAAGCTTGATCACTGCCGGATGACCTTCCGCCGCCGCCCACATGAGAGCTGTCTGTCCGCGAAAGTTCTCGCGGGCATCCACGTAAGCTCCGTGATCGAGCAGCGCCTTCACCGCGTCCGCGTTGCCGACGCGGGATGCCGTCATGAGTACGGTTTCCCCTTGCGTTGTGACCAGGGTATTCGGATCGGCGCCGGCCTGGAGCAGCCGTTCGACCAGAGCACGGCTTCCATTCGAGGAGGCTTCAGAAAGGGCGGTCGCTCCGTAGCGGTTCACAGCCCGGACGTCAGCGCCTGCGCGCAGCAACAGGTCTACAGTTTCGAGGTCATTCCAGTGGGCAGCCCACTGGAGTGCCGTCGTGCCATCGGGTTCGGGGACGTTCACGTCTGCCCGCTGACGCAGCAGCGTCCGCACGCTTTCCTTATCCTTGTTCTTGGCGGCGTCGACGAGCGCGCTGGCCGCAGGCCCAACCGCATAGCAGTTGACGGAAAGCAGCACCGCGAGGAGCAATCCATTCAGCCGTTGGGTTCGCATCGACTAGACCTCCGAGAGCAACCCCGTGCTGTCGCCCACGGACTCCTTGTGAATTCCGGCTTTGTCCAGGATGGTCAACAGCAGATTCGCCATTGGCGTACCTTCCGGATACCTGACGTGTTTGCCGCCCTTCATCTTGCCCGCGGCGCCGCCGGCTACGAAGATTGGCAGCGGCGAGTGATTGTGGACGTTGGGGTTGCTCATGCAGCTTCCGTAGAGAATCAAGGAATTGTCCAGAAGTGTGGCACCGCCGTCCTGCTTCGATCGCAACTTCTCCAGGAGATAGGCCACCAACCCAACGTGGTACGTATTGATCTTGGTCAACTTCTCGAGCGTTTCGGGTTTGTCCTGATGGTGGGACGTGGAGTGGAATGGATCGGGAACGCCAATCTTCGGGAACGTGCGATAGCTGACCTCGCGGGCCATCATAAACGTCGACACACGGGTGATCTCTGCCTCGAAGGAAAGAGCCATCAAATCCATCATCAATTTTGAATGTTCCTCGTGATCATCCGGGATTCCGACCGGCGTTGCGGGGACGATCAGGCTGGAGCCGTGCTGTTTCTCTGCGAGCTGGATGCGGCGTTCGATCTCGCGAACATTCTCCAAGTACTCCGCAATGCGGTTGCGGTCGCCTGGACCAAGCTTTCCCTGAAGGCGTTTCACTTGCGCAGTGACTGCATCGAGAATGCTTCGTTGCCGCTGCATTCTGTTGAGGCGTTCGGTCGCGTTGCTGCCGTCGCCGAACAGGGAATCAAAGACCACGCGCGGATTAATTTCCATCGGGAGCGGCGTGCTCGGTGTACGCCACGAGTTCGTATTCGTGTAGGTGCAACTGAAGCCGACATCGCACGCGCCGATCAGACCGGTCATGTCCTCGGTGGCCAGTTCCAGTGACGGCAGCGGCGTGTCCTGGCCGATCACTGCGGCGGCCATCTGATCGACCGTCGTGCCTGCGCGTACGTCCTCACCTTCAGTGCGCCTTGGACGCGAACCGCTCAGAAATACCGTGGGGGAGCGTCCGTGATCGCCACCGCTATCGCCGTTAGTAGCCCCGGCGTTTTTATGTCCAAGGCCGCTCACGACCACCACCTGGTTCTTGACTTCCTTCAATGGACTGAGAATTCGTGAAAGTTCGAAATCGGTTCCTTCCGTGGCTGGCGTCCAGTTGCTCATCATCGCCCCGTGGGGCATGTATAAGAACCCCAGGCGGATTCGTGGGTTTGCAACCGTTTGGCCGAGAGCTGTTGACGCCGGAATCATGGATTCCAACAACGGCAAGCCTACGGCGACGCCCGCGCCTCGCAGAAATGTGCGGCGCGAAAGATGTTTCCTGGTGATGATCATGCTCCAGCCTCCCTATTGAGATTGGACAGATGGACTCTTCACTTTCATTTGAAACGGCGCACTCTTAACGATACCTAACACGATTGATGAAAAACGGAAATCATTGTGCCCCGCATCGCGTACAACACTGCGAACGGCCGGCATATCGTAGTACTGTACTCCCCGGCCCAGACCATAAGTAAGCATTTTTTCAGTCAATACACCAACAAATACTTCCGGCCGGCTCGTGAGCATTTGCCGGAGAGACGCTGGGCCGTCGACCTTGGCTCCGTTGAATACTGTTCCTGATGGATCGATCTTAACACCTTCATCTGTCGTTCTCCACTGTCCGAGGGCGTCGAAGTTTTCAAGCGAGAATCCTATGGGGTCCATCATTCTGTGACAGCCCGCGCAGGTCGGATTGGTGCGGTGTTCCTCCATCCGTTCCCGAAGGGTCGTGGGTTTGCCGGTGTCCGAGCGTTCCTTCAGGGCCGGGATATTGGGGGGAGGGGGATTGGGCGGAATGCCCAGAACGTTCGTCAGAATCCATTTGCCGCGCTGAACCGGCGAAGTTCTTGTGGGATAGGACGTTACCGTCAGGATGCTCGCCTGCCCCAACAGTCCTCGCCGCGCATCCTCTTTAAGGGTGACGCGCCGGAAATCGGTGCCGTAAATTCCCGGGATACCATAGTGCCGGGCCAGCCGTTCGTTCAGGAACGTGTAGTTCGCGTTCAGAAGATCCATCACGCTTTTGTCTTCCCGCATGATGCTGTCGATGAACAGTTCGGTCTCACGCTTCATGGCTTGCCGCAGGTTGTCGTCAAAGTCCGGAAACGTTTCGAAATCCGGATTGATCGTCTTCAGATTCCGAAGATACAGCCACTGCCCGGCGAAGTTGTCGACCAAAGCCTTCGAGCGAGGATCAGCCAGCATACGTCGGACCTGCCGCTCGAGTACCGCGGGTTCCTTGAGTCTGCCTTGAGAGGCGAGGTTCAGGAGTTCCTCGTCGGGGATGCTGCTCCAAAGGAAAAACGACAGCCGGGAGGCCAGCTGCAGGTCGCCGATCCGATAGACCGCATCCGCAGCGAGGCTGTCAGGATCCGGCTCGAAGCGGAACAAGAAATCGGGGCTTGCCAGGATGAGTTGGACTGCCGCTTCGATGCCTGACTCAAAGTTACCACCTTCGTTCCGGCCACGCTGGTAGAACTCGATCAAACTCTGAAGGTCGTCATCCGTCACCGGCCGCCGATACGCCCGCCGCGCCAGCGTGCCGATGATCTTCTTCGCGCAGGTTAATTCGTCGGCAGAGCTTGCCGGCCGGCACACCAAAATCTGACGCCGGCTCGGTGTGTCGCCGGCACCTGTAGGTTTAAACGGACCGGTGACGCTTACCCTGTCGACAGCGGGCAGTCCTCGATAACCAAGAGGATCGAGGTTGGTCCGAAGGAACGGTTGCAACACATTGTCGTTTTGCGCGTCTCCTTCATTGAGAAACGTGGCCACAACAGTCCTCGGGCCCGCCTTCACCGGGACGCGGACAGTCAGCCGCCGGTCGACGTCCTCTGCCGATTTCCCCGGATTTTCGTAGCTCAAGTCTCTATCTGCGGGTCCACCAAAAGTCACCAACTTCGCCCGCACACCGTCCACACTGATCTCCAGCTGGTGGGGTTCCTCCAGACCTTTAATAATCTCCGCCGTGGCGCGCCATAACCGGACCTTGATGTCATACTCGCCGTCGAGTTGGAAATTGTGACGGACAATCATTCCCCCGCGCGTTCCGAGCGGCAGACCTTCGATGTGGCCATCTTGCGAAAGGTCTGGTTTGGCACGGTACGTACTGGTATCGGCAGTGATCGACGGATTGCCAATCGCCAGGCGGCTGATATTCCACGAAGCGGACATATACCGTTGCAACAGCGACGGCGACGTCTTCAGGACGTCCGCGATGTTGTCAAAGCCGTAGCTTTCATCGTCTGCGGGAAGCAGTGGTGTCGGATCGATATCGAGCGCCAGCAGGTCGCGAATGGCGTTACCGTACTCCGTGCGGTTGAGACGATGAACCGTCGCTCGCCCCGGATTGGGCTTGGCCATCGCGGCGCGGTCGATCGACGCCTCAAGAAAAGAAACAAAGTTGTCCGCCGCCGCCGTGTCCGGCCGCCGCGGAGCGCCCTGAGGCGGCATCGCGCCCGTCCGAAGTTTTCGGATTACCTTTTCCCAGGTCTCGGCACCTTCAGCACCGTTCTGAAGCTCCACCTTTTCTAATGACAACTCGCCCGTTCGCAATCTGTCGTTGTGGCAGGTCACGCAATACGTATCCATGAATGCACGCTGCGATGAAGCCGGAGGCAAAGTCGACTTTGAACCCGAAGGTTGCTGCGTCCCGGCAACACCCAAGCTGCTACAGACCGACAGCAGGATCAGAAGGACCTTTTTCATCATTGGCTCCTTGCAATGCCGTTAATAATCCGACAGAAGTGTCGAAAAGTGCAAGTTTCGGATTGGAACTCTCCGGGGCGCCCTTCAACCCCAATGGCAGCATGTGTGCTTGACGAAAATGAGCCTATTTGAATCCAAAAGGGGGTTTTATGAACAAAGACATTCTCAAAGGGAAATGGAACCAGCTCAAAAGTGATATTCGAGGCTGGTGGACCGATCTTACCGATGACGATGTTCAACGAATTCAAGGGGACACCGAAAAATTCATTCGTGTCCTCCAGGAAAAATACGGCTATGGACGTGAGAAAGCGGAACAGGAGCTGAACGAATTTCTGAACATTCCGGACAACCAACGCCACCGCCGTCGCGCGTCCTAATGAGGAAAAAGTCCTGACTACGGGCGGAGCATGTTTCATCGGCTCATCGGTTCGGTTTGCCGGTGAACTGCTCCGTTCCCATAAAACAACCCATTCCTTTGGCACACCTCGTGCAGGTACACGATGCTCTTCGGGGAAAGCGAGGTACAGAAATGAAGATTACGGTACTCCTGAAATACGACCACGAAGCTGTCAAAAGCTTATTTAACAACTACAAAAAGGGCACGAGTGGCAGTCAAAACCGAAAGAGGGAGCTATTTGAGGTGATCCGAAGGGAACTGATGATCCACTCCGAGATGGAAAGGGAAATCTTCTACCGCGCCCTCACGTCTGTCGGTTCGAAAAGGGCAGGGGAGTTCGTGTCTTCTGCATTGGTAGAGCACCGCGCCATGGAACAGTCGCTTCATGAGATCGCGGGCATGAATCCTCAGGACTGGAAATTTGATGCCAGGGTGCTCCAGCTCATCGATGAAGTGAGGAATCACATCGATCGAGAAGAAGAGGAAATTTTCGACGAGGCCCGGAAAAGTCTCCCAGAGTATCGCCTCGAGGAACTCGGGCTCGAGATGGAAGACCGAAAGAAGATACTAGGCGAGCTGGCAGCTTAGGCGATTTCGAATTTCCAGTGGCGAGCCGCAGGTTTTAGGCCCCGTTCGGGTCGTAGCCGAGACTATCCATTAGTCAGATCCTGCTCTCCTGCTTTGAGTGTCCTATGCAACTGCATTGTCTAAACGCTAACCTTCTACAGGTAATTGTTCCCGGGCCGGATGGCCGGGTGGCCTCGCGCCCGGCCGCGGGAAATGGATGACGCACCAGTGACATGGAGCGACCGCGAATGTGGTACAGCAATTGCCACTTTTCGAGGTAGAAGGGTGTGTTTCATATGAATAACAATGCAATCATAGCCATTCTTAACGATCTTATCGAAATTAGCAGGAAGGGGCGAGAGTGCTTCGGAGTCGCCGCCGAGAGCATTCACAACAGCGAATTCCGCCGACTCTTCAATATCTTCTCTCAGCAGCTCGCCCAGTTTGTTTCGGAGCTGGAGGCCGAGGTGCACCGCTTAGGGGGGAACGTGGCGAAAGCCGGCATTCGAACCGGGCCGTTGCATCGGAGCTGGATGAATCTGAAAACGTCAATCAACCGCGATGAGGCTAGCATCATTGCAGAATGCCAGCGCCAAGAAGAAGCCGCGGTGAACGAGTACCAGAAGGTGCTGAAGGTCGACTTGCCGCTCGACGTGCAGTACGTTGTCAAGCGGCAGTATATGGATATCAAGGATGCCTGCGACCGCATCCGCATTCTGCGGCGGGCGGCCTAGGAGTGATGCACGTGAAACGAGCGACCCAACGGATCATGGCTGGTGCCGGAACCGGAATCATTTTGCACACTTCCCGCCGGCGATGCGCCGGCCTGGACCGGTACACCGGACCCGGAGCGTCGGGGAGGTCTCAATCCTTCGTCTTTCAAGCTGCTGGCGCGGCACGGCGCGCCTGGCTGACCAGAATCACCCGTTCACGAATGCGGTTGCCATTGAGCTTACCGACGGCATCGGCAGGGTTAATTTCACTGGTGATTTCGACGTAGGCGAATGCCGGCGACACGCCAGCTACTTCGTCCCGAATCATCCGGATTGATTTCACGCCAATCCCGGAGGATTCAACCCATTTGGTCAATTCCGAGTCGGAACAATTGTAGGGAACATTCATCATAAACAGAGTGGTCACTTGTACCTCCTGAACCCGGACAGATATAGAGGAATAAGGTAGCTATTCTAGCCTAAATCTCGGCTGAAGGCATTCGATAATAGGACATCCGTGCTTATCCTAAATGGGACAGAGGTGCTTTCCTGCCCTCACACCCAAACGGCTCATCGCGGGCCTTTTCGGTCCTATCTAGGATGATTCTCTTCATAGATGTCCCTCGCTTGAATTACACGAGACTATTGCCGGTTGTGGTTTCATGGTGCTTTAATAATCTCCCTATGGCACGTGGCTGGGAAAGCAAAGCCGTTGAGGAACAGATCAGCGCGCGTGAAGACGCCGCAAAAACACCGCCGAGGATGGCGCTGGCGCCAATTGAGCTTCAGCGTCGTGCGAAGCGCGAAAGCTTGCTGCTGGCGAGGACTCGTACGTTGAACGCTCTGGAGTCCGCGCGAGATGAGCGATACCGTGTCCAACTGGAACAGGCTCTGGTGCACCTTGACTCTGAACTCGGACAGATCGATCAATCCTAGAACCCATACATATGTTCGTCCGGATTGATCACGCTGTCTTGCCAGTCCAGCTTCGCCGCTGCGGCCTCCACGCTATCCGCTTCGCCGTCACTCACCATTCCTTGCAAAACCGCCAATTGTTCGGGTCCCAGTTTGTTTTCAGCCAAAGCCACTCGCCAACTCTTAAAGCCTTCGCTCATAAACCTGCCTCATAAATTGATGCATCTCGTCTCCTTCGTTGCAATCTGAGCACGACGTCTTCTGGACGCTGCGGTCTAAATCTCGATCTTTCCCACACCCAGTTGTTCGCCGATAAGGCGCCCGACGAGTTGGTTGAGGGATTCGCCGGAGGAAGAGAGGACGAAGGTTTTTCCGGACCAGTCCAATTTGAAGCTGGTGGATTGAGCGGAGATCCAGATTTGCCGCGTGGGCGTCTGGGGACTGATCACGATCTTGCCAGGGCTCGGCTCCTCAACTTCGATGGTTAGCACGCTGTTTTGGAGCACGACCTCTGCGTCGTAATTCTCGGCGACTACGTCCAGCGAACGATTGAGTTTCTCGAGAGCAGCGTCGCAGTGAAAGCGAAATTCGGTTTCGGTCAGAGCCATGACCTGTATTATAGGTCCGGAATGGGCGTTCTTCTCACCCCGATCGTTGTAAAACAGACGCTGGCTTTGGAAGAGCTGCAAGGAAAACGCATGGCGGTTGACGGCAACGGAGAACTGTACCAGTTCCTGGCCCTGATCCGCCTGCGAGACGGCTCGCCTTTGATGGATTCGCATGACCGCGTCACCTCTCATCTTTTGGGACTGTTCTACCGCACGACGCGCCTCATCACGGACTATCAAATGAAGTTGACCTTCGTTTTCGACGGCGAACCACCTGCGCTGAAGTCGGCGGAGATCGCACGCAGGCGAAGCATTAAACAAAAGTATGACGCGGAACATGCCGAAGCGGTGCAAGCGGGCAATCTGGCCAGGGCCTATTCCAAAGCCACTATGACGTCGCGTTTGAGCCGAGCCATGGTCGAGGAAGCCAAAGAACTGCTGCGGCTGATGGGAATCCCCGTCGTGCAAGCCCCATCCGAAGGAGAAGCGCAAGCATCGCACATGGCCGCCACAGGCAGCGTTTGGGCCGCGGCGAGCAAAGATTACGATTGCCTGCTGTTCGGCGCGCCGCGCCTTCTTCGTTTTCTCACGATCTCCGGAAAAGAATTTCTTCCGAGCAAAGGTGTTTTTCGAGCCATCACGCCAGAGTTGGTCGATGCCGGCGCGATGCTTCGGCACTACGGGATTACGCGCCAACAGTTGATCGACCTTGCGATCTTGATCGGTACCGATTTCAACGACGGTATCAAAGGAATCGGTCCGAAAAAGGCGTTGAAACTGGTCCATGACTGCGGATCTATTGAGAACATGCCGCCAGAAATTCGAGACGCGCTTGGCTCTGGCGTGGCTGAGATTCGAGAGATATTTCTGCGGCCCCAAGTGACTGATGACTATTGCATTGAATTCACGCCGCCGGATCTCGACAACGTTATTCGGTTTTTGTGCGATGAGCGGGGGTTCTCGCGCGAGCGCGTGACTGCGGCTCTGGAACGGACGTACCGATGAATCCATTCGAACTGACCAGTCAGTTGATGTCGATCGCATCCGTGACCGGTACCGAGGCTGCAGTTGGCGAATTCCTTTCATCGCACATTGCGGGGCTTGGTTATCGGGTTGAACGGCAGAACGTGGCGGCGGACCGATTCAATGTACTCGGGTTCGCGGGTGACGCGCGGGTTATTCTGTGCACTCACATCGACACTGTCCCTCCGATTCTGCCAGTTCGGGAAGACAACGAGTATCTTTACGGACGCGGAGCATGCGACACGAAGGGAATCATCGCAGCGATGCTCGAAGCCGGTAACCGGCTTCGCCGTGACGGTACCACCGATTTCGGATACCTTTTTGTGGTTGGCGAAGAGACGGACAGCGCGGGAGCCAAGGCCGCCAATACGCTGAAGTGGCAGTCCGAATACGTCGTCGTTGGTGAGCCGACCGAAAACCGGCTGGCGCGCGCCCAGAAAGGCGCGGTGATGGCGAACCTCACTGTGAGTGGCCGTGCCGCGCATTCGGGTTATCCGGAAGCCGGTACCTCGGCCATCGAAAACCTCTGGAAAGTCTTAACCGAATGCCAGAGCGCAGACTGGGGAAATGATTCCGTTCTTGGCAAGGGGACGTTTAACATCGGGGTGTTCCACGGCGGCGA
>QHXC01000615.1 GCA_003222815.1 Acidobacteriota bacterium
AGCGCGGGCGCAGGGTGCATCCAGAGCTTCGTCCGGCTTGGACCTCAAGCTCTATCGCCGGAGCATGATTTATCCTGTTTCCCTTTCATCGTTTTACTGGGAACGTTCCCGGCGACTGTCATGGCCGCGATGCTTCGCCGGGGCGCACCCCTTACGCCACATCTGACGACGGCTCTCGGCGGCCTGGCTGCTGCAGGGCTGGCCAATTTCTCTCTACGCCTGTTCCATCCGGAGGACATCACGATAATGCTGCTGGTTTGGCATATTGGTGGAGTTTTCGCGCTGTCGGCTCTTGCAGCCGTCGCGGGTCGTTATCTGATGAACTGGCGTTCGATCACTAGCGCCTCGCAAAGTGCCGCTCAATGAGGTGGTCGAGCGACAACGCGCCGGGCCCGCGAGTCAGCAGAAAGAGGAGAATCGATCCCCAAAGCACGTGGTCCGTCCAGGCCTGGGGATACACAAATATCTGAATCACTGAAATCATGCCAAGCAGCGGCAGCGTCGCAAAGCGCGTCGCCAGGCCAAGAAACAGCAGAACCGGAAATGTGAGTTCGTTGAACATCGCCAGGCGAGCCGCCACAGCCGGATCGAGCAACGGCACTTTATATTCGTCCTCGAAGAGCTTGACGGCAAATTCGAAGGAGTTGTACTTCAAGAGACCTGCACTAAAGAACACCATTCCGACTCCGATCCGCATTCCAAGCTGGATAAGCGAGAGCGGAAATCGGGCGAGCCGCTCCCGTGCGAAAACGAACCAAACCCGCAGTGTCCGGCCTTGCGGGAGGGCGTGTTCAGAAGTGGTCATTACTTATCTCCTTCACTTCCTGACATGATTGCTGTGACTAATCCCTCCGCAACAACTCGCACCAGAGCTCGGCCCGGATCGAAGGTGGGGTCCGCATCGAGTGCTCGTTCCGCCGCGCCGACGATCGCCTGTCCTTCCGAGATGGATTTGCGAAAGATGAATTCAGACGCATCGAGACGATCCATGTGGAATTCTCCACGAGCGCCGCGGGCCTGGATCCATGCGTCCGCCGGACTGAACTCAAAGGAGTCCGCCGCCGTTTCAGTCAGATATAGTTTCATCAGTTCATCGATCGGCCAGGACATGTGGAGATACCGCACGCCAGGCTGCAAGGCGAGCACCATGTTTAGCAGGGCTTCATCGTTTATCGCGGAGAATTCCTGCAAGCTCACCGGCGGTTGATCGACGGCAACTGCGATGTGGCCGACGTGCCATTCGAGTTCCGCGAACTCACGCAAATAGGGCACACGTTCTGCTCCCGGACATGCCGACAGAAATCCAGGGAAGCGCTCGCCGTACTCCGCAATACACGGCGCATGGGGTGGATGTTCGCAAACAAAGTGTCTGGCAGCTTCGCTGACGAAGGGTGTTCCGGCCAGCCATACGGTCGCCGGGAACTTTCCCAAAAGTGCCGTAACAAGGCTGGTCTCGTAATTCCGCCGATGGATCTCAAGACGTTTCGACGCATCACGGCCGCCAACGATGAGAGACTGGATACCGGCCATCTCATCACCAACGACTGCATTGCGAAAAAACTTTTGAGTCTCAGCAAGCGTCGGCACAACGCGCCTCCAGAGCCATCGTTCCCGCCACAACCTCATCGGCGTGGGCAGCTTCGGCGAGTAATGCCGCGAATAATGGAATGTTGTTATCCCATTCGATCAGTGTGGGCCTGGCGCCAAAGCGCCGGATCGCATGCGCGTACAGATTCCAGACGGGTTCCGCTATGGCGGCGGCATGGGTATCGATCAATAGCTCGGCGCCCGGACTTGCTTCATCCTCCTCGACCGTAAAGCCTCCCAAATGTACCTCGCCGATGGCGTCTGCCGGCAGGCTGTCGATGTACTGGTACACGTCATAACCCATGTTCTGAGCGCTGATATATGCGTTGCTCACATCACACAACAGTTGGCACCCGGTTCGACCTACAAGCTCGGAAAGGAATTCCGCTTCACTCATCATTGACGTGCGAAAGCCGATATAGCTCGACGGATTCTCGATGAGATACCGCCGGCCAAGGGTTTCCTGAACCTCGCGAACGTGGGCCTCGATCAACCGCAGGGCCTCCAGGTTGTAGGGTAGCGGCAAGAGATCATTAAGATACTCGCCGCCGTATGTAGACCACGCGAGGTGACCCGATACAAAAACGGGATTAATCCTATCGACCAGCGCACGGACCCGCTTCAAGTGGAGCCGGTCGATCCCGCCGACGCTACCGATCGAAATGCCGACGGAGTGAACGGAAATGAAATAATGCTGCGACAACTCCGTCAGAAGTTCGGTTGCGTGGGGATTGGCAAGGAAGTTCTCGGGATGGATTTCCAACCATCCCACGGACGGTCGAGTGGCCACCACCTCTGCGATCTGAGGAAGCCGCAGACCAACGCCAGCACCGCTTGGAAGCCGGGAAATGGATGTCATGGTGATGGCCACGTGGTCGTGATGTGGTTATTTCGGTGTCTTGCTACCGCCAACAATGCGATCGCAATAACCTTCCGGGACATAGACCCACGCCTTTGGATCGGCATTTAATTTCGACGTGCCGCCGCAGGAGTTATTGCCCGTCGAAGCACAGTCGTTTTTCCCGGCTTTGGCAATCCCATAACATTTCTCCGCCTTGAAGGGCGGAGCCGGAGCAGGTTTCTGCGCCGTGAGGAGGGCGGGGGTGGCAATCGCCGCGGCAAGCGCCGAGGCGAGGACAAACCTTCTGTTC
>QHXC01000167.1 GCA_003222815.1 Acidobacteriota bacterium
CATATCAATACGTTCCGCCCTACTTCACGGCATTCGAATTCAATGATTTCATCCGGCAGGAAGTGAAGTTCGCGGCCACCTCCAGAAAAACCACTGAAAAACTCCGGACGGATATCGTTGAGAAGGCTAAAGAGATGGGCGTTCCGGTTGCCGCGCGTGATATTCGTATTACGCGTAGAGGGCCGTCGTTCACGCTCGAGTTGGAGTATCGGTTTCCAATCGACTTGAAGATTTACCACCACGAGTTGGTATTCCACGCCTCCGAGACCGGGGAAATATTCGAGAATGCTAGCAATTGAGCGCGGGCTCGAAATCGTCATGTCCGTTGCGAAGGCCAAAGACCGCCCGGGCCGCATGGCGGTCGAATCGGTTCCGCTTTCAGAGTCCATGTCCCGCATTCTCCGTGAAGATATCGTCAGTGATGCCGATTCACCGAGATTCGACAAGGCGATCCGCGATGGTTTCGCCGTGCACTTTGAAGACCTGGCGCAGGTTCCAGTTGTCCTTGAAGTGATTGGAGAATCCCGGGCCGGGGCTGGCGCCGACATAATAGTTGATCGGGGCCAGTGCTGCGAAATCATGACGGGAGCGCCGCTGCCGGCTGGAGCGAACGCGGTGATCATGGTCGAAAATACGGAAAGATTGTCCCCAAACTCCGTTCGACTTCTCAAATCCGTGCGCGAAAACGAAGGCCTGCTTCGACGCGGAGCCGAGGCCCAGGAGGGCGAGACTATCCTCAAGGTCGGGCGGCGAATCGGTCTTGCCGATCTGGGTCTTCTGGCCGGTTCAGGGAAATCCAGCGTCACGGTTTCCGCGAAACCGAGCGTTGCGATTATCGCCACGGGCGACGAGTTAGTCGAGGTTCACGAAAATCCCAGGCCCGGCCAGATCCGGAACAGCAACAGCTACACGCTTTATTCACAAGTGCTCGAGGCGGGTGGCGCACCTGTTCTGCTAGGTATCGGGAGGGATAATCTTCAGGATCTCCGAAGCAAGATCCAGCGCGGCCTCCAGGACGATGTTTTGCTCGTGTCCGGTGGCGTTTCGATGGGCAAATACGATCTTGTCGAAGCTGTGTTTGCGGAATTTGGCGTGGAAGTGCTGTTCGACAAAATTGCCATGAAACCCGGAAAACCCACCGTGTTCGGCCATCGTGGTGACACGTACGTTTTTGGTTTGCCTGGCAATCCGATTTCAACCATCGTTTCGTTTCACGTGTTTGTACGCCCTCTGATCCTGTTTTTGCTCAAAGCCGAGAACACCAAGCCCAAGATGCTCGAGGCAGAGCTCGAAGCGCCTGCGAAATGCGATCCCGAGCGTGCCGCGTTGATTCCAGCCTTGGTTCGCTTTGAACGGGGACAGTACCGGATTGCGACGGCGCCGTGGAAGGGTTCTTCGGACCTCGTCGGTCTGGCTCGGGCAAACGCCTTGATTGTGATACCACGCCGTGCGGGCGTGCTGGAGCCTGGCGAAACCGTGCAGTTCCTGCCGATGGAGTGAAAGTGGCTTCAAGAAAAGACGAATTGACTCACCTCGACAAAGAAGGCCGGGCGCGGATGGTTGACGTGACCGGCAAGGCGGAGACTGTACGTTCGGCGCGTGCGGAGGCATTTGTCGAGATGTCGCCGGCGACGGTAAAACTGCTTCGGGAGAAAAGTGTTCCAAAGGGAGACCCGCTCGAGGTTGCACGAATTGCCGGCATACAGGCGGGGAAGAAGACTTCGGAGTTGATTCCTCTATGCCATCCATTGCCTCTCACCCATTTGGACGTCTTTATTGAAGTCATCGACGCCGGCGCGCGCATCGAAGCCGTGGCCAGGACGAAAGCCGAAACGGGTGTCGAGATGGAAGCTCTGACTGCAGCGTCGGTAGCTGCTCTGACGCTCTATGACATGTGCAAGGCGGTGGAGAAAGCAATTTCTATCGGTCCTGTGCGGCTGCTCGAGAAAAGTGGCGGAAAAAGCGGCCACTGGGTCCGGAAGATTTGATATGTTGTAATGAGTCGCGCCAAAATGCATATGGCTCTTGGAAAAGCCTTAGTCCTCACGATCAGCGATTCGGCATCCGCCGGCAAGCGCAACGACCTTTCCGGGCCTGAAGCGAAAAGAATCCTGGAAGAAGCCGGCTTCGAGGTAGCTGCAATTGAGGTTTTGCCCGACGAGCGCAGCGATATAGAATCGCGCCTTTGCAGGGCGAGCGATCAAGGGTTCCGTCTGGTGGTGACATCCGGTGGCACCGGACTCTCGCCGCGGGACGTCACGCCGGAGGCGACCGGGGCGGTCATCGACCGCAATGTGCCGGGAATCGCGGAACTGATGCGGCTGGAGAGCCTGAAGATTACGCCAAAGGCCGCTTTGTCGCGGGCAGTTTCGGGAATCCGGCAGTCGACGCTGATAATCAATTTGCCTGGAAGCGTCAAAGGCGTGCGAGAATGTCTAGCAGCTCTGCGGCCGATCCTGCCGCATGCGATGGAGACGTTGAAGCAGTCGTCGTTGGGGTGCGGGGAATAGCCCGCTGGAGAATCCATGAGCAACTCGGTCTTGACGAACTACATACCCATCTTCCTTTTCATGGGGCTGGCGTTTCTCTTTCCGGTCGTGACTCTTTTGCTCGCGAAACTGGTTCGGCCTCAAACCGGTGGTGAGGCAAAACTAACGCCTTACGAGTGCGGTGTGGACCCGGATTCGGATGCGAGGAAGCGCTATGCGATCCGCTATTACGTGGTTGCCATTCTTTTTGTTATTTTCGATGTAGAGACTGTTTTCCTTTTTCCGTGGGCCATCATCTATAAGAAACAACTTGCGCTTTTCGGATTGGTCGAGATGCTGGTGTTCTTGGGCATCTTGATCGTCGGATATGTTTGGATTATTAATAAAGGCGCGCTCGACTGGGCTTAGGAGAGATTTCACATGCCTGCATGGATCGAAGATCGTTTCGAGAAAAACATCATCACCACGACTGTGGATTTTCTTTTCAACTGGGCGCGGAAGTCCGCCATTTGGCCGATGACATTCGGTTTGGCCTGCTGCGCAATCGAGATGATGGCGACTGGTGCATCCCGCTTTGACATGGATCGATTCGGCGCCGGTATTTTCCGGCCGAGTCCGCGGCAATCGGATCTGATCATCGTCGCCGGCACCGTGACGTTGAAAATGGCTCCAATCGTGCGCCGCGTGTACGACCAGATGCCGGATCCGAAATGGGTGATCTCAATGGGCGCTTGCTCCAACGTGGGCGGCCCGTTTGATACATATTCGGTCCTTCAAGGTGTCGATCATGTCATTCCGGTCGATGTCTATGTGCCTGGATGCCCGCCACGTCCGGAAGCGCTGCTTTATGGTCTGATGCGGCTTCAGGACAAGATTGATCGCATGACTATCGCGAAGAGACCGACCGAAGTCTTGTTCGATGATGTGAAGAACGATCCCCGTATTACGCAGGCTGCCAAAGAAGAGATGGAACGCATCGGAATGAAGATTTAGCCAGCGCAGCCCGCGAAATCGCAGGTCACTGGGCCGCAGATTCCACGGATTGCGTGGCTGATGATGTCCTTCACGGATCACCTCCGAAGAAAAATCCAAGAGCAAGGCCCGATCCCTTTTTCCGAGTACATGGAAGAAGTGGTTCGTCATTACTACTCCACCGAACGAAATCCCATTGGCATCGAGGGGGACTTCTATACAGCGCCGGACCTCGATCCCATATTTGGACAGCTTCTCGCGAAGCAGTTCGACCAATGGGCCAAAGAGTTCGACTCATTCACGTTGGTCGAGTTGGGCGCGGGTAAGGGTCTGCTCGCGCGCGACATCCTTCAGCAGCGGCGATTTCCATATATGCTCCTGGAGCGGAGCCCGGGAATGCGCCGGCGTCAAGCCGAGTTGCTGAAGGAATACGACGTCACGTGGATCGACGAGCTGCCAGACGGCATCACCGGATGTATTTTCTCCAGTGAATTTTTCGATGCGCTACCCGTACGTCGTGTGGTCCGGCGCGGTCAGGTCCTGAAAGAAATCTACGTGACGAAAAATTTTGAAGAGATCGAGGGAGATCTTCAGGAGCCGATCGACGCGCCTCTCGCCGATGGCCAGATTGCCGATATAAACCTCCAAGCGCGAAAGTGGGTCCGGCGAATCGGAGAGTCGCTGGATGCCGGATATCATCTTGCTATTGATTATGGATACATGGGCGACGAGTATTACGCTCAGCCAAGAGGCACACTCATGTGTTACTGGCGGCATCAGGCGGTGGAAGATCCGTACATCCGAATCGGAGAACAGGACATGACGGCTCACGTGAACTTCTCCGATTTGATTCAGGAAGGAACGGCCGCGTCTCTCGACACCGCACGATTTACAACGCAAATGGATTACCTGATCGGTCTCGGTATTCTGGATGAAATGGAAAAACTCGCAATCGCCGGCGACGCCGTCTCCTTACAGCGCCTGGTGAAGCTCAAGAAGTTGATTCTTCCGGGAAGCATGGGACAACGTTTCAAGGTCTTGATTCAGGTTAAGAGGCGTGGGGGGACCGGACCGTGAGCCCGACGCTAAGAAAGGTGAGATGTTTCACTTCGCCGAAACCGCCGAATCGATCGCCGCGACCACATCCAAACTGAAAAAGATTTCATTTCTCGCGTCGTACTTACGCGATCTCAACGAGGAGGATCTTCGCGCCGCCGCCGTATTCTTCACGGGTCGGCCTTTCCCGTTGACGGACGCTCGAACACTGAACGTGGGGTGGTCCGCCCTCGTCAGCGCTGTTCAACAAATCTCGGGTGCTTCGGACGAAACCATCCATCAGATCTACCTGGATCGCGGCGATCTCGGTGAACTCGCCGAAAGGTTACTTGGCAGTCCCTCTCGTCCCGCGAGAGGGTCGGGCGAAGCCGGGGGTGAGCGTCTCAGTTCCGCCAGTGTGCAAGAGAAGCTCGCCGATCTTGTCAAACTCTCCGGCGCCTCTAACAAGATGCCTCTTGTTCTCGACCTTTTCCGCTCGCTAAGCCCGCTTGAGGCCAAGTACGTTATCAAAATCATCACCGGCGATCTCCGCATCGGCCTAAAAGAGAACACTGTCGAAGAAGCCATTGCGAAGGCCTTCGATCGTTCAGCGGAGGCGATCCGCCGTGCAAACATGATTCTCGGCGATATCGGCGAAGCCGCCGTCCTCGCCAAACGGGGCGAGCTCGACCAGATCACACTTCGCTTGTTCCGGCCCGTGAAATTCATGCTGGCTACACCCGCGGAAACTGAAGATGAAATCTTCGCCACATTTCACGGCGCTTTCTACGTCGAAGATAAGTACGATGGCATTCGCGGCCAGCTCCACCTGGACGCTTCGCGCGCCGCACTTTATTCGCGCACCCTGGACGAAGTCTCGCACCAGTTTCCTGAGATCTTTGAAGCCGCCAGAAATCTGACGGTTCCTTTGATTGCCGACGGTGAGATCGTCGCATTCAAGGACAACCAGGTTCTCCCTTTCGGTCTGCTTCAGAAGCGGCTTGGCCGCAAGAAACCCTCGGCCAACCTTGTCGCCGAGATTCCGGTTGGATTTATGATCTTTGATCTGCTGTCCTTCGAAGGCCGCAAGCTCATCGACGAGCCGCTCAAGTACAGAAAGGAAATGATCGAGGCCATTCCGTGGCCGGAGCCGTTGCGCGTGGCGCCTTTCCTGCTGCTTGAAGAACGGGTTCAACTGGATCCTTTGTTCGAGCAGGCCGCGCTGCGCCGCAATGAAGGCCTCATGTTGAAGGATGCCAGCTCGCTGTACCTTCCAGGCAAGCGCGGCATGAGCTGGTTGAAATGGAAGAAGGCGCTTGCCACGCTGGACGTGGTCGTGACAGGCGTAGAATTCGGTCACGGACGCCGGCGCGATGTCCTTTCCGACTACACATTCGCAGTTGAGCACGACGGCAAATTGTTGAACATCGGGAAAGCGTATTCAGGACTGACAGACGTCGAAATTGGCGAAATGACGGAGTTCTTCAAGCAACACACCGTTCAGGACTACGGCCGGTTCCGCCTGGTTGAACCGGGTATCGTCATCGAAGTTGCCTTCAACGGTATTCAGAAGAGCGATCGCCATGCGAGCGGTTACGCGCTCCGGTTTCCACGCATCGTGCGGATTCGCCTGGACAAGACGGTCTCCGATATTGACACACTCCAGACTGTCGAGAAGATTTACCAGCGGCACGTTGGAGAATCTTAGCGTAGCAAACCCAAAAACCCCATTCCAGGTCCCTGTAGTAATGCAATTCTCCTTTAAGCTATGATGCTCTGTTACGCGTTTAGAGAGCGGCGTTGACAGTGTGCCACCGATGTGGTTGAATCCACGTCTTTGTGTGAGCGGCGCTCTTTGAGACATTTCGTCCTTCCGAGACTCTTAAAAAGTGGCAGAAGAAGAACAGAAAGATAAGCAGCAGACTGAAAAACCGGCTGAACCGCCGAAACCACCCCAAGCGGCTGAGCCAAAGGCCGCTACTCCCAAGCCGCCACCGCCTCCGCCGGGGGCGAAGCCGGCAGCGCCGTCCAAGCCCAAAGGGCCGGCGCAGGAACCGTGGTCCAGTCCGTTAGTGGATGCCATCAAGGAAAGGTTTGGGGACCAGTTCGTCAAGGCCTATAGCTTCATTGGCCAGAACCAGATTGAGGTAAAGAAGGATCGAATCGTGGAGATCATGGCGTTTCTCCGCGATAACGATATCGTTCCATTCAATTACCTCGCCGACGAGACGGCGGTTCACTGGCCGAAGGAAGAGCAATTCGAGATCGTTTACATCCTATACTCGTTTACTAAGAACGAGCATGTCCGTGTGAAGACACGAATCAAGGAATGGGAAGAGATTGAAAGCGTCGTTCAGGTCTGGACGACCGCCGACTGGCTGGAGCGCGAAGTTTACGACATGTTTGGAGTCCGGTACGCGAACCATCCGGATCTGACGCGTATCCTGCTGCCTGAAGACTGGGTAGGCCACCCTTTGCGCAAGGATTATGACATCCGTCTTCAGGACGTGGAATGGGTGCGAAAACATCTGGGCATTGATTCCGGACAGAAGTACTACGTCGGTGAAGCTCGGGACGAGACTACCGACTACATCACGCCGAGCGATTAACAGATTTATGTCGACCAACGAAACACTATTCGATGCAAGTGAAATAACCGTAAGCATGGGTCCGCAGCACCCCTCCACGCACGGCGTGCTTCAGGTGAAGCTCAAGCTGGATGGCGAACGCGTCATCGACGCGCGGTGCGTGATCGGATATCTGCATCGCGGTGTTGAAAAACTGGCTGAGGCGCAGACGTACGCGCAGTATGTTCCCACGCTGGACCGTATGGATTACATCGCCGCGGTTTCTAACTGCCTGGGATATTGCGAAGCCGTTGAAAAACTGCTTGGCGTGACTGCACCGCCACGCGCCCAGTACATCCGGGTGATCATGACCGAATTGAACCGGATATCAAGCCATTTGCTCTGGCTGGGAACCCATGCGATCGACCTCGGCGCGGTGACTGTCTTTCTCTATTGCTTTCGTGAACGAGAGGAAATCCTGAAGATCTTTGAGAACTATTGCGGCGCGCGCCTGACGACACACATGTTTCGCATTGGCGGGACCCAGTACGAGATTTATGAAGGTTTTCAGGATCAGGTCCGCACATTCATCAAAGGTTTTCCGCAGAAGGTCGATGAATACGAAACGCTGCTTACCGAAAACCGAATCTGGATCGGCCGCACTCGCGGCGTTGGCGTGATATCCGGCAAAGATGCCATCGATCTTGGCGTGACCGGGCCATCGCTTCGCGGGTCCGGAGTGCAATGGGATCTGCGCAAAGCCAAGCCCTATGCGGTTTATGCGGATTTTGAGTTTGATATTCCGGTTGGCGGGGTCGGCGACACTTACGACCGGTATATGGTCCGGCTGGAAGAGATGCGGCAGTCCACGCGCATCGTCGCGCAAGCAGTCGAGAAGATTCCGGCTGGGCCCCTCATGGCGAAGATGTCGAAAATTATCAAGCCGCCGGTTGGAGACGTTTATCACTCGATCGAGGCGCCGAAAGGTGAGCTCGGCTATTACATTGTCAGCGATGGCAGCACGCAGGCATATCGCAC
Organism: Acidobacteriota bacterium; assembly: GCA_003222815.1. Classification (GTDB taxonomy): domain Bacteria; phylum Acidobacteriota; class Terriglobia; order 20CM-2-55-15; family 20CM-2-55-15; genus 20CM-2-55-15. The sequence goes on from QHXC01000167.1 coordinate 8,102, forward strand.
TCGCGTAAGACCGCCGTCGTTCGTGAATCTCCAGGCCTTGCGCAAGATGGTGGCGGGGCACATGGTGGCGGATGTCGTCGCGATTATCGGAACACTCGACATTGTGTTGGGCGAAATAGATAGATAGGCATAGCCGCCAATCACGCGAATGACTGTTGGCGTAATTTGCGTAATTCGCGGCGGCCCGGTTCAAACAACATGGAATTTGCGATCGATTACGTCTTAATTCCGTTTATCAAGATCCTTGTTGTCTTTCTGGTGGTCTCCGGCGTTGTGGCTTATCTCACGCTGGCCGAACGAAAGGTCGCCGCCTTCATACAGGTCCGGCTCGGACCGATGCGTGTGGGACCGTATGGGTTGCTTCAGCCGATCGCGGATGGTCTCAAGCTCATGCTCAAGGAAGACATCGTGCCGAGCCAGGCGGATAAATGGATTTTCACGCTGGCACCGATCATCACGCTCATTCCCGCATTCATCGTTCTTGCCGTGATTCCATTCGGCCCAACCATCAACATCCTTGGCCGGCCGGTCTCTTTATACATTACTGACTTGAACATCGGCGTGCTTTATGTGCTTTCGATCTCGTCGGTCGGCATTCTCGGCATCATTCTTGGCGGCTGGGCTTCGAACAGCAAGTATCCGTTGCTCGGCGCGCTCCGATCGGCCGCGCAAATGGTGAGCTACGAAGTGGCACTTGGATTTTCGATCATGGGCGTGCTTATGCTTGCCGGCTCGCTGAGTCTGGTCAAGATCGTGGAAGCTCAAAAGGACGCCGGGTATTGGTATGTCTTTCAACAGCCCGTGGCGTTTCTGCTCTTCTTCGTGTGCGCACTCGCGGAAACGAACCGGGCGCCGTTTGATTTGCCGGAAGCCGAATCGGAGCTGGTTGCGGGCTTTCACACGGAGTATAGCGGCTTTCGGTTTTCGCTGTTCTTTCTGGCCGAATATGCCAGCATGATCGTGGCCTCGTGCATGGCGGTGACGCTTTTCTGGGGCGGTTGGCTGCGGCCTTTTCCGAATGTCGAAACATTCTTGGGGATCCCGCTGCATTTTCTCGACCTCATTCCGCCCGTGCTGTGGTTCGCTGCTAAAGTAGTGGTGTTCCTTTATACGTATCTCTGGTTCCGCTGGACCTGGCCCCGATACCGATATGACCAGCTTATGAAGGTCGGTTGGCAGTGGCTGCTGCCAATTGCGATGGCAAACGTCATCGTCACAGCGATTCTTGTGTTGGTTCTCAAAGGATAAATAGATGAAGGTCAAACGTCCGGAACTCTCTCTCCTAAAAAAGATTTTCATGGTCGACTTGATCAAGGGATTGTTCCTGACATTTTCATATCAGCGTCCTTCGCTGAATTACACCGAGCAATATCCGAAAGTTCGCCCCAAAATCGCCGAGCGATTCCGCGGTGCGCCGCGATTGAACAACGATCCGGAGAACGGCGAAACACTGTGCATTGCCTGCAACCTTTGCGCGCTGGCCTGTCCGGAGCACTGCATCGAAGTTGGATGGGAACGCGATTCTGCCGGGAAGAAAGTGCTGACGACCTATATCTTCGACATTTCGCGGTGTATGTTCTGCGGCTTGTGCGAGGATGCGTGCCCGACGCCTTGCCTGGAGCTCACTCAGGATTTTGAGCTGAGTATGTACGGCCGGAGGGACATGAAGTGGGATCGGCAGAAGCTCGAAGAAGGCAACCAGCCGGTGGTGTATACGAGGTGAGAAGAGAGTGCAGATTGCGGATTGCGGATTTCGGATTTGGGGGACCACTTCATACCGGATGTTACCGAAATCCGAAATCCGAAATCCGAAATCCGAAATCACG
>QHXC01000616.1 GCA_003222815.1 Acidobacteriota bacterium
CCCATACCCACGGCGATCACACGGGCAGCAACGAGTTCTTTCCACCGACTGTCGACATTGTTGCTCATGAAAACACGAAAGCGAATATGGAGAAGATGGACGCGTTCAAAGGCGACAAAGTGAAGTTCCTTCCCAAGAAAACTTACAAAGACAAGATGATACTGGGCAAAGGCAAGGATGAGATCGACCTGTTCTACTTCGGCCGTGCCCACACCAGCGGCGATACGTGGGTCGTTTTTCCATCGCTGCGCGCGATGCATGCCGGCGACGCATTCGCGGGAAAGAACACGCCTATCATCGACGCGAACAACGGCGGCAGCGCGGTCGAGTATGCCAAGACACTGGCGAAGGCCTCCTCGTCGATCAAGAACGTCGACACCATCCTCACCGGTCACAGCACGTTGATGACTCCAGCCGATCTGAAGGAATATGCCGATTTCAATAATGACTTCCTGACCTGGGTGCAGGGCGAGATTAAGGCTGGTAAGACCGTGGACGCTGCCGCCGCCGAGTTCAAGATACCGGACAAGTACAAGGGTTACTCGGTCAGTACGTTCCTCGGCGGCGTTAAGAACAATGTTCAGATCGCCTTCAACGAACTGAAGAAATAGCGGCGGGTCGTGTCCCTCTCTCTCTGGGAGTCTGGAACAGGAGGGATGGCTGCGGCCCTAAGAAAATGCTGCGAAGCACCTTACAGATACTCGCGTAGCGCTCCTTATTCCATCGTGCGCTTCGCGAATATATATAAGGTCGCTTCCCGTCATTGATCGATCACCCCGCCGTCCGCTAAGAAACGATCTGCGGCTTGAATTCGGATGCGCCTTGGCGGCCTGGTTCTAATTCAACTTGAGTGCTACAGTACATCCGTCCCATCGACTCCACGTCTGATGCCGACCTACAGTAAGCCGGTATGAAAAGTGGGTGGGGCATAGTGTCGGCTCAAGCGCTTCCAGCCATTCTTTTATTCAGCGTTTCTGTTCGCGGCCAGGAGGAAGACAAGGCCGCACACACCTGGACGGTCGACCAGCGATTCCAGGGCAGTTCCAGTTCGTTCGGTCAAATCATGAAGACGAACACCAATTTCGCCTTTGAGTTCAACCGCCATTTTGGTGTCGACGCCGGAATACCTGTCTACTTTGTGAATTACTCTCAGGATGCCGGGAACTCGGTGTTCAAGCGCGGGCTGGGCAACATCTACGCGGATTTCAGGTTGAATCTGGGGGGCGCTCCACTGAACTACACGTCCACGCTCGTCGTCACGGCGCCAACAGGCGACCGTGAAAAAGGGTTGAGCACCGGCCGCCCAACGATCGACTGGAACAACGGATTTCGCCATGTGATTGCTCATCGAGTTGCTCCGTACGCCAACATCGGGGTCGCCAACACCATTTCCGATACGCCGTTCTTCCTTCGCCCGTTCACGTCAAACGGCGTGGTGGGTCACTTTGAAGGAGGTGCCACACTGTCGCTTTCTCCTCTTGTAGCCGCTGGAGCCTCGGGATACAGCATCGTTCCTTCAGGGGAGCAAACGATCGTCAGCAGGATTGTCGAGACGCATACCGAAACACAGGCCCGCACTCTTCCACCGAACTCGCGAGGACGCGGTATTGGCTTGACCCGGCAGACGACGGTACGCGTCTTTGAAACGACTCGCGAAGTTGTGGGTACGGCGGACCTCGCCGGCGACCACGGATTTTCGAGTTGGATTGGAATAGGTCCCGTAAAAGACTTCGATCTGATTGTTGGCTACAACCGTAGCGCCCGTTACTCATTCGACACACTGTTTTGGGGAATTGGTATCCGGCTAGGACCCTTCGGATCCAAAGTTCGATGATTCACGCAGGAAGTAAGCAAAGGAGACATCGTATGAAGCGAACGCACTTTTTTCTAGCACTGCTGGCTCTGATCTTGTTCGTCAGTAGTTCATTTGCAATGCAGGGACGCGGACAAGGTAAGCAAGGTCCGGGCGGTGGCGCTAACCCGGGAGCGTCAGGAAAACCCGCGAATCCCGGCTCTCCAACAGGCGGAGGCAATCCTGGGGGTGGGAGTGCCGGTGCAAGCAATCCGGGAAAAGGTAATAGCAACCCAGGCGGCGGTAACCCGGGTAGCGGCAACCCTGGTGGAGGCAATCCGGGCGCCGGTAACCCTGGGGGTGGCAACTCTGGAAAAGGGAACCATGGACGTGGGAACCATGGCGGAAATCCTGGAGGTGCAAATCCTGGTGGTGGCAATACCGGGGGCGGTAGCCCTGGAGGCAACGGTCCTGTCGGTGGCAGTCCTAGAGGGGGCAGCAGTGCGTCGCCTCGCGACGCGATGGGTTTCAAGAACTATGGTCAGTACATCGCTGCCAAGAATGTATCCGACAATCTCGGCATTCCATTCGATGCGCTCAAGGCAAAGATGACAGGCAGCAGTCCTGTGTCTCTCGGACAAGCAATTCAAGAGCTGAGACCCGAGCTGCCAGCTGGCGCAGCGCAAGCCGCGGCTAAAAAAGCCGCGAAGGCGGGCAAGAAGTAACG
>QHXC01000168.1 GCA_003222815.1 Acidobacteriota bacterium
AATTCACACCTTCGGGGTGGTTCGTTCAAGAGAAATTGTTTTGGAGTTTGAACGAACCACCCCGTCCACGCCTTTCATCCTGAATTCCTCGACCTCAGGAGCTCTGAAATTAGGGCACGGGATGCGCGTTCTGCAACGATTCGACCTTTCGCAATTCTATCGCCGATTTCGGATTTTAGGACCCACCCATCAAACCGGTCCCTGAATCCGAAATCCGCAATCCGAAATTTCTTTCTTACTGTCTTTCCGTGCGGGGAACACCGCCCGTGCTCATCATGCCGTCCCATCGAGTAGTCGCATCGATGTGAATGCCGAATTGGTCCAGGGCGCGCATCGCGATGTGGTTGATCATGTCGTCGAGTGTTTGCGGATGGTTGTAAAAGGCAGGCACGGGCGGAATAATCACGACGCCCATCCGGGACAGCTTCAACATGTTTTCCAGATGGATAGCGTTGAGGGGCGCTTCGCGAACCATAAGGGCGAGCTTACGGCGTTCCTTAAGGATGACGTCGGCGGCCCGGTGAATGAGATTATCGCCCTGCCCGTTGGCGATCGCTGCGAGGGTCCTCATACTGCAAGGCGCAATAATCATGCCGTCGGTGATAAAAGACCCGCTTGAAATCGCGGCGCCCTGATCTGAATCCGGGTAGGTGCACGTAGCGAGCGCCTTCACATAATCCGTAGTGTACGGCGTTTCGTGGAGCAGCGTGCGGGCTCCCCACTTGCTGATGACGAGATGGCTTTCAATAGCGGAATCTTTCAAAATCTGCAGCAGCCGGATGCCAAAAATCGAACCGGTGGAACCGGTAATACCAACGATTAGTCTCATTCCTTACCCCATCAATTCCTTGAGGACTTCATTTCTCCACGTTCGCTCAGCGCCGAGATTTGGGTTCAGACAGCTTATACCATCGGCGATATACGCGCCGGGTTCAAGAACTGGATCGGCTTCGTCGACAAAAACCTGATCTACCGCCACCTTCAACATGGTGTTGCGAGACAGTGAACGCATTTCCCGGCGCACCTCTTCGGCAGTGCCTTTGATCGAGTAGGCCATCCGCTGGTCGAAGATGGACAGAGTCACTCTACCGTTAGCCCTCATATTCTCGGTGGTGTTGCTGTCCTTATAGGTCGCCACCCGGAGATTCGCTCGATCCGCCGCCACAACTTCGAAATAACTAAGAATCGAGGGGTGCGGCCAGCCATTCTTGTCTACGGAGTACAGCAGGATGACCTGGTCCAGGTATCGATCCACAAAGCGTCCGCACAAGCGTGTGTAAAGATCCTCCGTTAGTTCCTTACTGACGAACTTCGGCAAGTTGGCCTCCTGAGCGGTTCGGAAGCTGTAATCGTCGAAACCGCCACGACATGATCCGGTTCGAGTGCATGGCGGAGGCCAAGTAGAAAACCGAGCCCGAATATTGCAAATACGGTCTGGTTCATTGGATTCCTATGAACGGCCAATAATACGGAACGAGCAGCAACAAGATTAAGGATTCAATCACAGTGAGCCAGAGTCCGACGCGCAAAAGATCCTTGCTTTCGAAATAACCATAGGAATACCCGATGACCATGACCGCCGACTGATACGCAAAAATCTTGCCGCCTGCTGCGAAGGTCCAAATCATGCCGAGCGCGAGTGGATTGAGGCCATGCGATTTTGCGAAATTCATGAGCAGCGGGATGGAAGTTCCAAGCATCGAGACTTCGCTCGCAAGGAAGAGGTGGTAAACAAAGGCGGTCCAGTACAGAACAACAGCCGAACTATACACATTCGTCAGCAACGGCTCCATCCATGCGAACAGGACGTTCGTCAGTAGATCGAGACCCTTCGTCGACGTAAGAACCTCGCCCATGCTCACAGCTGCCGCGACAAAAAAGACGGGCATGTAATTGATGCGCTTCATGTCATCGATGCTAAGTACGCCGATGCCGGGCACGACCGCCGCTAACCCCACGCCCAAGCCGATGATCGACGGGGACATGTGATGAATAAAATCCGTAAGCCAGAGCGCAATCGCAAGACCCATCAGAACTGCCGTCTTTTTCTCCAGCGGAGTCCACCTTCCCATCTTCTTCACTTCCTGACGGGCGTATCCAACACCTCCAGGCAACGCGTGCTTTTCCGGCGGATAAAGCCACAGGATCAGGCGCCACGCCAGAACTATGGTGACGAGACTACAGGGCAGATATGCAATGAACCATCGGCTCCACAGAACCTCGACTCCTCCGACTCTTTCGATGAAGCCACGGGCCGTGATTGACGCGGCGCCTGCAATGATCATCTTGTCAAAAATGCCCGCCGCGTAAGTGATGATCAAGAACATGGCTCGCCCGATGTTGCTGCCTGGCCCTACTTCGAAAGCTTCGATGAAACCGAGCACAACCGCGGCCATGATCACGACGCGCGCAATGCCCGAAGGGACAATAAACGTCAGCAGGAAGTCCGTGATGACCAATCCGAGGAGAATACCGGCATACGTTCCTCCCACCCTTTGCATCACTACATACGCAATTCGGCGCGCCAACCCGGACTTCGTGGCCATCGTACCGAACAGCGTGGCGCCAAACAGAAACCAGGGCGTGTCCGTTGCAAACCCACTGAACGCTACGCTGAAAGTGACGACGTTCAACGCCCAGAACAGGTAGCACCCGATCAGCCCGGCCAACGCGTAATCCATCGCTTCGGTGATCCATGCGACAATCATGAAGGATGTGATGGCCAGTCCGTGCTTTGTCGCCGCCTCGATACTGAACGGCGCAAACCAGATCACCAGCGGAACAAAGACGCAAAGGACCCGTCCGATGTTCGCCCGCGTGGAAACCTGGGCCCGTTCATGAAGTGCCGCGACTTGGGTGCTCATGCACTCAGTTCCTAACGCCTGATTGGATCCTTATTGAGCCGCGACGCTCGAAGAGAGCGGTCTTTCAAGCCCATCATCGAAATCACCTCATCGCGCGATTGGTAGCAAAGCCGCCGGTCGCGCCCAACACTTCGAGAGGCTGGTTAAGATTTTCCTGCCACAACAAAGAGCCCATCCAAATATTCAGAGGACTGTCTTGAATCGTCATCTCGTAGACATCTTCGTCATACGCTGCGTGGTTGTGTATGGCCCAACCCGGCGCCGTGAGCATGAGGTCGCCGGCCTTCCAGGAATAACGTTCTCCTTCGATCGTGCTGAAACCGCGGCCTCCGAAGAAATAGTTGATTGCCGCGGCCGTGTGCCGATGAGGACGATCCACAATATTGGGCGGACGAAGAGTGATCGCGGCAAAGAAGTTACTGGTGGTGCCGTTGGTGTGCCCAGTCGCAGGGTTGTACAGAAGATACAACCGCCGGCCCAGATACGACTGGCCGAGTGATCTGAGGCGTTCCAGCTCATTTTTCACGACGCGCCACGGCCAAAGCAGTGGTTCGTGTTTGACGACGTCGGGATTGATCAGCTTTTCATAAGGCATCAAGAACGCGCCGGAACTTCCGATCTCGAAAGTTCCGAATGGATTTACCGGGTCAGCGCCGTCATCGCCGTTGCCCGATGTGGAAAGCTTTGGATCTTCGTCGACGATATGCACCTTCATTTTTTCAAGAAGCGGCGCGTTGCTGTACGAGAGCCGAACGTGAATCTCAGTGGTGTCGTTGAAATGTTCGTAGACGGCCCACGGCGGGGTGTTCCAGAGATCGTATTGCGAATACCGGATCTCCTTGCCATCGATCATCGTGCGTCCACTGCCCAGGATGCAGAAGTCCACGAGCGACGAATTATGGCGAATCGGCTTCGTCCGCTCCCCAGGCTTGAGAACGCACAATGCAATGCCGATTCCGGGCGTGAATCCGTCGCCGGCGCCTGAAACGGGATTGCAGATGATGGACATGCGCCGCCCGTTCGCACCAGTTTCGTGATCTTCGGCTGCTCGTAGGCCGCGCCCGTGCGATCGATGAAGAGGAATGGTTTTTCAGACATATTTTTTTACGACGCGGTGCTTGAGCATGTGAATGAATTTATCAATGCCGCGGAGCGGCCGTCAGAGAACAGCCCCACGCGTGAGCGCTGTGAAGTATACGCATTTAATCTTGCTGAACGCTTGGGCGCAGTTGCTTGAGAGGGGACTTGGCTTCCACCCACGTTCGACAACGACGAAATGCGTATACTTCATAGTCCCACGCCGCTTGGCGGCTCAAAACACTGCCCATTCACACGTTTCTTTACCCCGCGTTCACCACCTTTCGATAGACTTCAATTCCAACGGACAAATCCAACACGCCCGTTCCCAGCGACTTCAGTAGCGTCAAGTCGTCATTGGCCCTCCGGGTCTGCTTCACTTCAACCAAATGCCCAAGCGACTGCACTCGCGACCAGTGCTTCGGATTAGCCCCCAGCTGACCAATCAGCTCATCGGAAAGCCTCTGCGCTTGCGCGGGACTATCGGAAACAATCTGCGTGCATCGTGAAACCACATCAGGACCGACTTCGGCCCGTCCCGGAAGTATGGCGCCGACTGCGTTAATGTGTGCTCCTCGTGCGATCATGTCCGAGCGCAGGAACGGCTCTTTGGAGCGAGTAACAGTCGTTATAATGGAGGCGCCGTTTACCGCTTCTGTCACACTCGATGAGATCACAATCTCCACTTCGAACGCTTTCCGCAGCCGCTCGGCGAACTGGCTTCGATGCTCCGCACTCGGGCTGAAGACCCGCACCTGGCGGATGGGGCGTACTGCCAAAATAGCTTCGACCTGCGTGAACGCCTGTCTTCCCGTGCCGATGATGGCAAAGCAATCGGCCGACTCGTCCGCCAGCCAGCGTGTGGCAACCCCAGACGCGGCAGCGGTGCGCATGCTGCCCAATCTAAACGCTTCGATGACCGCGCACAGCGTTCCACCTCCTGAATCAAACAGGATCAGCAATGGCGCCGCACCACCCGGCGTGTGTGCCCAAGTTTTGGTTCCGGCGAATCCCGCCTTTGGGAAAACGGCTCCGATGGCATGAAGCGTCCCGCCGGCCCATTCGGCGTGAGTTTTCAACATGGCCGTGGCCTCACCGCGAGCTTCGGCCGCCACGCCATTCTCGACGGCCTGAATGGCTCCGGGCATATCCAGGACGGATGCGACGTCGCTTTCCGAGATCCAGAGGCAGTCTCGATGTGTTGCCTTCATTCAAGCTCCAAGGGCGAGGAAACGGGCGGTGCGAGACTCAGGGTGTTGACCAGCACCGCGTGGGTCATGTATCTGCCGATGAGCAGAAGAACGGCGATGGCTTGCTTCGGACCAACGGCCTCAACCACTGCTTCAATTTCGCGGCCGGCGCCTTGGCCATTGGTCTCCAGCACGGTGAGTACAAGCTGGTGGACCAAGAGCTCCTCGGCTTTCAATGCGCCGCCGGGCTCCGCCGAAAGCGACAACACCTGGTGGATCCAGTCTTTGCTAAAACCGAGCTTCAGGCACAAACGCTCATGTTGATGCCGCTCATAGGTGTTTGACATATACGCGGACACGGTCAAGGCGACGAGTTCGGTCAAGTTGTCCGGCAATGCGGCCTTCAGATCGTCCGTGAATTGCATGAAGGATCTCAAGGCGTCCGGCTGGTTTGCAGCACACTGAAAGAACTCGCCCAGATAACCCAGTCGCTCGACTTTTGGGCGCAGCATGCCGGCCAGAGCCGCAGGCATGCCGCTCATGGTGATCCGCGGGATCATTCGTCCAAAATCTTTCCCCACTTGGCTTCGGCAGCCCGCCGCACTTCGGGGCTGGACTCCGCAACAGGTGGAAAGTCAGCCATCCATTCGTATGGCCTGCAGGCATCGATGATAGCCCGCGAGTTGTGTCCTTTTTGGCCCTTCGGGACGATCGGATCCAGAGGTCCGCTCCAGCTGCGGCGCACGATTTCAATATCCGTTTCTGGATTGGAGCGTGTCGCCAGAGCCCACAGGACGTCATTTGTGTTGGTGACGTCGACATCGTCATCGACGACGATCGAGTACCTGCCGAGATACGCTCCGGCCCGGCAATACGAGGCAACCATCCCCGCCTGTCGCGCGTGTCCCGGATAGCGCTGCTTGATGGATACGAAAACAAACAGCCGCGCTCCACCCGCTTCATGACACCACACGCCCGTCACGTCCGGCACACCCGCAGCTTCCAATTCCCGCCAGATCATGGCCGACCGGACAAAGCACCGCATGTAGTTGAACTCACACGGTGGCCGTGTGGGAGGCGCGCCAAGAAGGATCGGATCATTCCGATGATAAAGCCGTTTCACCTTCATGATCGGCTCCGGCCGAACATCGCTTGCGTAATAACCGGTCCACTCGCCGAACGGTCCTTCGTTTCGATCCTGCCCGGGCAAGGCTTCGGCCTCGACCACGATTTCGGCATGTGCCGGAATCGGCAGTCCCGTGTACTCGCCTTTGATGACCTGAACCGGACCGCCCTGCAGCCCGCCTACCCAGTCGTATTCCGAAACGCCATTCGGCACTTCCGTACCGCCGGCGAGATAGATGAGCGGATCCTGGCCAAATGAGACTGCAACTTTGCAAGGCTGCCCCTTCGCAAAATATTTCTCGCGCATGATGCGGCCCTGCTTGCCGGGCGAAATATAAAAACCGAGCGTGTCGCGGTCATGGATCATCACACGATAGGTCCCCAGATTGACCCAACCGGTATCCGGATCTGCTGTGATGTCGATCGAGCCGGTTCCGATGTATCTTCCGCCGTCGAGTTCATGCCATTTGGGCGTCGGGAACTTCCACATGTCGATGTCGTCGCCTTTCAAGACATTTTCAAGGATCGGACCGTCCTCCACATACTCGGGCGGAATGTATTTAATATTTGTGATTCGATTCTTGATCTCTTTCACGAACTCGATTCTTGTGTAGTTCGTGCCCTGATGCAGCGTCAGCGCCAGACGTTTTGTGGTGTTCATCGTGTTGGAAACGACACGATAGCCTTTCGGATAGCCTTTGATGTTGTCGAACAAAAGTGCGTGACTGCGTTCTCCCCGGTGATGTCCCATCTCGGTGATCGTGCCGATCTCCACGTCCCAGTCCGCACCGTTGATGGCTTTCAACTCACCGATTCTGTCGACGTCGGCTTGCAGGCCTTGGTACCACTGTTTCGGAGTGCCGGAACGTGGAGTCTCTAGCCTGCGTTTCGTTACCATTTTGCCAAGCTCAATGAATGGCCGACTTATTATCAGAAGCCCCGAGCCTTGTCAAACAACCATCTGAAAAATGGGGACATCGGGCGACGTCCCCAATTTCCTTATTGACAGTGTGCCCGGTTCTGAATATGAATGTGCAAAACATTTATCCATTAAATTAATGATCCATTAAACCTATGTTCCAAAGGGTGCGAGTCGGCAAAGTTTCTGAGGAAGTGGTGAAGCAGGTCCAGGAGGCGATCTTTGGCGGACTGCTTGAGCCGGGCGATAGGCTTCCGCCGGAGCGCGAGCTTGCGGAGCAGTTTGGGTTGAGCCGGATGTCAGTCCGCTTGGCGCTTCACACGCTGGAATCGTCGGGCCTGGTGGAAATCCGAGTGGGCTCTAGTGGCGGCGCGTTCATTCGCGAACCGAACTTCGATCCGCTGCGTGAAACGCTTGCTTCCATGTTGCGGTCGAAGAAGGCGAGCATCCTGGACCTGGCCGAAGCGCGGAAGATCGTCGAAACCGCCACCGCCGAGCTCGCGGCTCAACGTGCGACCGACGACGACCTTCAGGCACTGCGAGGAGTGGTCGAAGCGGCTCGCCGATCGTTCGAATCCGGTAATCTGAATTATGGGCCACACAGCGTGAACTTCCACGCCGCCCTTGCTGGCGGATCATTGGGAACTGTATCAAGCGATCGCGGCGCGGGACGGCCGGCGGGCACGGGAGCTCATGTCGGAACATCTCGACTACTTCGAAAGTAAGGTGAAAGCTTTGACGGAAAATGGCTTGTAACGAGAAATTCGAAATTCCAAGATTCGGGAAATCGCATGGTGCTTATATTCATCTAGGGGGCATCTATGTCCGTAACAGAACAGCATAGTTTGGAAGTGGGAAGGGAACACGTGCGCTCGCTCCGCGGAATGATTGAGTGGCTGCGCGCGACTGACTGTTTGCTCGAAACTGAAGCACCGGTCGATCCCGATCTTGAAATTACCGGAGTGCAAAAGCACCTCGATGGAAGCTATCCGGTTCTATTCAAGAACGTGAAGGGCTATCCTCACCTGGAATGTGTCACCAATCTGTACGCGAAGATGGACATCATCGACCGCCTGTTCGGCTGGGAAACTCCGCAGGATCGTACGCGGAAGCTCGCGCACGCGATCACCCATCCATTAGCTCCGGTCGAAGTTCCGTTAAGCGAAGCTCCAAGTCAGGAGACCATCATCACTGACGATCTGAATGTCAACAAATGGGTCACAGCGATCCGGCACACCACGCTGGAATCGGAACGAACCATTGGGAGCGGCAACAGCGTCGTTGTCGGACGCTATTTCCACGGAGGCAGCCATATCGGTTACAACCGCATGAACGCCAGATGGGGTAATGTCTGCACGTTCCAGTCGGCTCCGGGCGCACACATGTGGCAGATCATCACGGAGCATTACCACGATGAAAGACCGATACCATTGACGATGTGCTTTGGCGTTCCTCCGGCCGCAACACTGATTGCCGGCGGCGGCTTCGACTACGTCGTGCTGCCGCGCGGGGGCGATGAACTTGGCGCAGCCGGCGCGGTTCAAGGATTTCCAATTCGCCTCGTGAAAGCTCGAACTGTTGAAGCCTGGGCGCTGGCCGACTGCGATCTTGTGCTCGAGGGGCTTCTCTATCCACGTGACAAGCGATACGAAACGAAGGAAGCCGAAGACGCGGACACACAAGGACGCTACCCATTTCATCCGGAATGGGCCGGATACATGGGCAAGGCCTACAAAGCGCCGACATTCCATGTGAGCGGCATTACGATGCGCCGCAGCGCGAAGCCGATCCTCTACGTCCTTGGCGTTCACATGCTCGACTGCAATAACATCGACACCACCGTGCGCGAGTCTGCAATCTTCGAGCTTTGTGAACGGCTGCAACCCGGGATCATCCAGGATGTGAACATCCCCTTCTGCATGACCGACTGGGGTGGCTGCATCATCCAGGTCAAGAAGCGGAACAAAATCGAAGAAGGCTGGCAGCGAAATTTCCTTGCTGCGATTCTCTCGTGCAATCAGGGGATGCGCCTCGCCATAGCCGTCGACGCGGACGTGGATATCTACTCGATGGACGACATCATGTGGACACTGACGACGCGCGTGAATCCACACACCGACATTCTGAACCCGATTCCCGGCGGTATCGGCCAAACGTTCCAGCCCCAGGAACGCCTTACGGCAGGAGACAAAGAATGGACCGCGTCCAACACGCGGTTTGAGGGTGGTATGGGTATCGACGCCACTTTGCCGTTTGGATACGAAAAGGATTTCCAGCGGCCGGTTTATCCGATCGACCGCATCGATCTCGGAAAATGGTTTTCCACAAAAGACATCGAACGCGGCAAGGCACAAATGAAGGGCTGGGTGGAAAGCCTGGCGCGCACGGGAAGATGACGTATTGCAAATGGACTCATGATCCGCATGCCACCCACCATCCTGGCCCCCTATCGAGTACTGGATCTCACCGATGAATCGGGTTTTTTGTGTGGGAAGATCCTCGCAGATTTGGGCGCCGACGTCATCAAGGTCGAAGCGCCGGGAGGGGATGCTGCCCGGATGCTTGGACCGTTTCCCGGTGACAAGTTGGACCGCAACAAAAGTTTGTATTGGATCGGCTACAACGTTGGAAAACGTGGTATCACTCTAAACCTCGAAAGCTCCAGCGGTCGCGAGCTGCTAAGAAAACTTGCATTGCGTGCGGACTTCCTGATCGAGACTTTTCCGCCAGGCTTGCTCGATCGGCACGACCTTGGTTTTGAAACGCTCCGCAAACTGAACCCGCGGATCATCGTCGTTTCCATCACTCCTTTTGGCCAGACCGGCCCCTACTCGAGCTACAAAGGAAGCGACCTGGTCGCGATGGCGATGAGTGGATTGATGTCGCTGATCGGCGAACCGGGCGAGACCCCGCTGCGCGTCTCCTTTCCGCAATCACCCATGTGGTCGGGAATGTACGCAGCGGCTGGAGCGCTGACGGCTCACTATTTCCGCGAATCTACAGGCATTGGGCAGCACGTCGATGTGTCGGCCCAGTCGTCTCTGCTTTGGGCGCTGGCCAATGGTCCGGCCTCAATTTCATTATCTACGGCGGAAAGGCCGGCCGGCGCTCGAACCAGGCGTTGGTCGAGTGGATCGCCGAGCACGGTCTCGCATCCCAGGCGCTTTTGATCAAGGACTGGAACAGTTTCGGTATTGAATCCAGCACTCAGGAAGAGATCGACGAAATCGAGGCTCCCACGGCAAAGCTGTTCAAGCTCTACACCAAGGCGGAATTCCTTGAACAAGCTTTTAAGCGGGAGATGCTGGGCTATCCTGTCGCGAACGCCCGCGACATTCTCGAAGATCGGCACCTCCAGGATCGCGATTTTTGGCAAGACGTTGATGAAGCCCGCTTCGGAATACCTGTCAAATTGCCAGGCCTGTTCGCGAGATTTTCGGAAGCTGTACCATCCGGATTAGTGACGGCTCCTGATATTGGGCAGCACAATCGTGAGATTTACGAAGGCGAGATCGGGTTATCGAAGGAGGAACTGGCTCGCCTGGTCGAGGAGAAGATCGTTTGAAGGGAGATTCTACGGCGAAGGCATTGGCCGGCATCCGCGTCATGGAATTTGCGGTGTTCGCTGCGGGACCGCTTGTCGGAAAGCACCTGGCCGAGCACGGCGCGGAAGTGATCCGCGTGGAATCCCGGCAGTCCCTCGATGGTTTCCGCGTTCATTACCCGCCGTTCAAAGACAACCGCCCCGGCATCGAGCGCGGCGGATCATACGCTTTATTTAACGACCAGGTTCTGAATGTGACTCTCGACTTAAAGAATCCGAAGGCGGTGTTGCTGGCACATCAGCTCATTTCGAGATCGGCTCCTGCAATCAAGGTCAATCCGGACGGCGCGCAGCTCAACGCGGGTTTGGATCGCAGTTGACCTCCATGAGCGGGTTCACACATCTGACGGGCTACGGCAAAGGTCAGCCGCCGATGCTGTTGTTTGGGCCCTATGTTGATTTTGTCGCCGTGGGTTTCGGTTTGATCGCGGTGCTGGCGGCCCTCGACTACCGGCGCCGTACCGGTAAGGGCCAGCACATCGATCTCTCCCAATACGAATCGGGCATTCAGTTCATCGCACCCGTGCTGCTTGATGCTCAGGTGAACCGGCGAATTCATCACCCACATGGGAATCGCGACCCGCATGCTGTTCCTCACGGAGCCTACCGGTGCAAGGGTGAAGACCAGTGGTGCGTCATTGCGGTCTTCAACGACGAGGAGTGGCACGCGTTCTGCCGCGCGTCCGACCATCCCGCTTTGGCGGCCGATTCACGTTTCGCAACGCACGACGCTCGAAAGGCGCATGAAGACGAACTCGATCGTTTGATCGCTGAATGGACTTGCCATCTGGCCGCAGGCGATATCATGAAACGGCTTCAAGCCGCAGGGGTGCGTGCCGGCATCGTGCAATCGGTTGAAGATCTGTTCTCGTGCCCGCAGCTCGTTCACCGCCAGCAATGGCGCAAGCTGGACCATCCCGAATTCGGCAGCTACGAGTACGAAGCGCCGCCATTCATTCTGTCGGAAACACCTGCAGACCTTTCCAGGCGCAGCCCGCTTCTGGGAGAGCACAACGACTACGTGTTTGGCGAAGTCGCCGGATTATCGAGAGACGAGATTCAGAAACTTAAAGAAGAAGGAGTTATCGCGTGATTGTCGATTTCCAACATCACTACGTGCCGTACGAGCTGGCCGCACGTCACGGTGTGGCAGGCCGCGGGCGAGTGGAAGTCCGTGACGGCGCAGCACCGAAGGTCACGCTGCACGAAAAACTTTACGACCTGGAAATTCAACTAGCGGACATGGATCAAATGGGGATCGATGTAGCCGTTCTTTCGTGCTTCATCGCGTGGGATGCGTCTCCGGAAGATTGTCGCTTCGTCAATCAGAAAATGGCGGAAGCGCAATCGCGCTCGAAGCGTTTTCGAGGGTTCGCTCACATTCCCGCGCATGATGCGAAGGCAGCGGTGAAGGAACTGGAGCACGCGATAACCGGGCTTGGTTTGCGCGGACTCGCCGTGACGTCGCAGATCATGGGAAAGCCACTTGACGCGCCGGATTTTTTCCCAATCTATGAAGCGGCCGCCAAATTGGACATTCCGATCTGGGTTCATCCTGCGATGTCGCCCAAGGGCTATACGCTGGCCGAAGACCACGACCTTGGCCGCATTCTGGTTCGGGAGTTCGATCTATGCCTGGCCGCTGCGCGCCTGATTGCGGGCGGTGTACTTGAAACGTTTCCGTCGCTGAAGTTCGTCATCGCTCATTTCGGTGGAGGAATCGCGGCCATCAAAGAGCGGCTGCTCAAACGGGCCCATCGCTTTGATCGGCCGCTCAAGAGACCTTTTGCGGAGCTCTTCGATAGTCTGTATTTCGATATGGCCGGCTTTGAAGGTGGAACTCTCGCGCTCGATGCCGCGCTGGCCGGCATCTCGCCGGACCGGCTCGTATTTGCGACCGACTACCCTCAGGATTTTACGGGCGTGAGCACATCGTCAGGAGTCCGTCCACCCACTGTGACTGAATATATCGGCGCTATCCGCAAACGCCTGCCAGCGGCTGCCGCAGAGAAGGTTCTGGGAGAGACTGCTGCGGAGTTATTGAAGCTCTGAGCCGTGGAATTTCCTTAGCGTCTGTATGTGTGGGCCGGTCAATGACTGCCCTCATGAAATTCCTATCAAAGGCCAAAATACCGGAACCAAAAAAATCAGGATCAAAGACTCCACGACTGTCAAAACGAGACCCACCTTCAGAAGGTCTTTCGCCTCGAACTGTCCATAGGAGTACCCGACCACCAGCACCGGTGATTGATACACAAAGATCTTACCGCCCGCTGCGAACGTCCAGATCATACCGATCGCGAGCGGGTTGAGATTGTGCGATTTCGCGAACTGCATGAGCAACGGCATCGACGTACTGATGTTCGACGGCTCAGGCAGGAAGAAGTGATAGATGAAACCGATCCAGTAGAGAACGACCGCGGAATAGTTGACGGACTCCAGCAGGGGTTGAATGCGTAGCAGAAACGCGGCATTCAAAACGTCAATGGCCTTTGTGTCGATCAGCACCACCGCCATGGATAGAACCGCACCCACGAGAATGATGGGCAGTGGATCCACTTTGCGGAAATCTTCAGAATTGAATATCCCAATTTTCGGCAGACATGCCGCCAGCCCGGCCCCGAGGCCGATCATTGCCGGCGAGATGTGATGAAGGAAGTCCGTCAGCCAGAGGGCAACCGTAATCGCAATTAACAGGGCTGCACGTTTTTCCTGGCGGTTGAAGGACCCCAGGTTCGCAAGCTGCACCTGGACATATGCCTTCCCGTCTGCCAGTTGATGCCTTTCAGGTGGATAGAGCCACAAGACCGTGGCCCAGCAAGCTGCGATCGTGATGAGATCGCACGGAAGATATGCGAAGAACCACTGGCTGTAATAGACAGGCACTCCACCGACCTCCTCGATCAAGCCACGCGCAACAAGTGAAGTAGCACCTGCAATGATCATCTTGTCGAAGATCGTGGCCGTGTACGTGAAGATGATGAAGAGGCCTCGCGAGATGTTACTCTTTGGCGCAACGCCGAACGCGTCCACGATTCCAAGGCAGATCGACGCCAGTATGACCACGCGCGCTGTCGCAGAGGGCACAATGAACGTCATCAGAAAGTCGACGATGATGATTCCGACCAGAATCCGCGAATACGACGCGCCGATAAGAGACATGACAGAGTAAGCGAGGCGCCGCGCCAGTCCCGTCTGCGCCGCCACGGAACCGAAGATGATGGCGCCGAAGAGGAACCAGGGCGTATCGCGGGAGAAGCCGCTGAATGCCGTCTCGAAATTCACAGCTCCCGTCACCCAGTACAGGACGCAGCCGGCCAGGCCCGTGATGGCGTGATCGATGGGAGCGAAGATCCACAACAGGATCATCCAAACCGTAACAGCGAGGGCTTTGTAGGCCGCAGCCGAAATTTCCATCGGCACAAGAAACACGCTTAGCGAAACGGCCGTGCACAAGAGGAACATCGCCAGCTCCGGCCAACGTCTTGCGCTCGCCGTCGCGGCCGCTTCAGATATCGATGGAACACGTATCGTCATTTCACGAAATGCCAATCAACGGCCAATAAAAAGGAACCAGAAAAAGCAATATCACCGATTCCACCGCCGTCAGGATCAGGCCCACTTTCAACAAATCCTTCGCATCAAAATAACCGTATGAATACCCGACTATAAGAACCGCACTCTGATAAACGAAGATCTTGCCTGCCGACGCGAACGTCCAGATCATGCCAATCGGCAACGGATGAAAACCCTGGGATCCAAAATATCGGAGCACCGCCGGAAGCGATGTGCTCAGCATGGCTGTCTCGTTGGCGAGAAAAAAATGATATACGAAAGCTGTCCAATAGAGCACGATCGACGACGTGAACGGCCCCCGCACGAGCGGCGCCATCCAGTTCATCATTGCGCCCGTGAGGACCTCCAGGCCTTTGGTATCCATGAGAATTCGGCTCATGCTCAACGCGGCCGCGGTAAACCAGATCGCCCCGAAGTTCAGCTTGCGCAGGTCCTCGGCGCCAAGCACTCCCACATTTGGAACGAGTGCAAGCAAACCTACTGTCAAACCTACCATCGAAGGATTCAGATGGTGAATAAACTCGGTCATCCACAGCACCACCGCAATGCCGGTCAAAACTGCACATCTCTTCTCGGCCGGGGACCAGGGGCCAAGCCGGTCCAACTGCGTCTGCAGATACTGCCGGCCCTCACTTGCCAGTTCCTCCTTTTCCGGTGGATACAGCCACAGGATGATTCGCCAGCAGCACAGAATGGTGATGATGCTGCAGGGCAGGTAAGCGATGAACCATTGGCTGTACAAGACGCGAACCTGGCCGGTTTCTTCGATGATGCCGCGGCCCAGAATCGAAGTAGCGCCCGCGATGAGCATTTTGTCGAAGACCTCGGCCGTGTAGGTCACGATGATCAACAAGCCCCGGCCCACATTGCTGCGATTTCCAAGGCCAAGCGCCTGGACAGTTCCGGCCGCAATGGTCGCGAGGATAGTGACTCGAGCGATACCCGACGGGATGAGAAAGGTCAGGAGGAAATCTACAATGATGAAAGCCAGCAGCAGTTGGCTATAGGACGTTCCAACTCGCGCCACAATGCTATAGGCGATGCGCTGGGCCATCCCAGACTTGTTGGCCATCGCGCTAATCAGAATCGCGCCCAGCAGAAACCACGGCGTTTCGTTGGAGAAGCCGGAAAACGCGCGCTCGAATTCGGAAACACCGAGAGCCCAAAACAGAAACACTCCAATGAAGCCGGCCAGGGCGTGATCCACGGCCTCCGTTGCCCACAAAACGATCATGAGGGCCGCTATCGCAATCGCATGCTGCGCCGCGGGAGCTTCGTGCGTCGGCGTAAACCACAGCGCAATCAAAACGAGAGGCGCCGCGATGAGACCACCCCACTGTTGCGTGCTTAGCCGTATCTGTGTTTGTAATTGCGGTTGAGCAGTTGCGTGCATGGCCCAAAAGGTAAGAAGCTGACCATCGCCAAATAACCTTTACGAATTGGCGTGAGGAGGACGACATGCCGGCCGCGAATTACGCCAATGACGCGAATAGCACGCAAAACCCTTTAATGCCCATTCGCGTCATTGGCGTAATTCGCGGCTACTCTACTTCACCTCGGCCGGCGTCGATGTCGCGGGACCCATGCCGACGATTTGCAGGACACATTCGCCATCCCTGGCGCCGTCGTAGTGGATCTGCTTTCCGAAGTGTGTGACGAAGCTGCCCGGAGGAAGCGGTTTCATGCCATCCGGATCGTACTTGGGACCGGTATTGACCCACCAGGTTCCCGAGATCACGGTAATGAAACGGTCATTCGGATGAAAGTGCGGGCGGCTGTTGTGATGCGGGGTCCACTTGGTCAGGACGACGTAAAGGCCAGGCTTGTCCGGGTCGCCAACCAGCACCGCGTTTTCGGAGCCGCTGGGACTGGCAACCCACTTGATGTCCTTGGGAAGGTGTATGGCGATCGCTTTGGGGTCCAGGTCGGCGGCTCTTATGGATCCCAGCCACACGAATATAGACAACACTAGCGCGAGGCGGACGATCCGCCGCATAGTAAGGAGACGAAGCATGTGTTCCTCCTGCTGAGTTCAGATAATCTTTGAACCTGGCTAGAGTAATACGCAGAGCCCGCGGGGTCAACGAACACAGATCAGAAACACCTCGCGTTCAACTTTGTTTTGGAGACTTCACTCGGTTTTAGGATAATCCCTTCCCTGTCTAAAACGCGCAGAGAGGAATCAACTTGAAACTCTGGTTTGCCCTCAAACGACTGGCCCTCGGATTTACTTTCATCGCGCTGGCGGCGGGTGTTCTGTTGTTATCGGATCTGAATCAGCGCAAGACGGGGGCGGGAAGAATGCCGCACATCGCCGTCTTACAACATGCTTCGACTGCGCTGCTGGACGAAGCGGTGCAAGGCATGCTCGATGCACTCGCTGACGCCGGTTATCGCAATGGGCAGAACATCGTCATCTCGCGCTTCAATGCCGAGAACGATCTGCCGACCGACAACGCTATTGCGAAAGAGGTCACGGACGGCAAATTTGATTTAGTTCTCACGTCCAGCACGCTGTCGATGCAAGCCGTCGCCAATGCGAATAAGGCCGGCAAGGCGATTCACGTTTTCGGCGCAGTGGCCGACCCATTCAGCGCCGGCATTGGACTTAACCGTGATAACCCGATGGAACATCCCCGCCATCTGACCGGTATCGGCACGTTCATGCCGGTAGCGGCCAATTTTCAATTAGCGCGGCGAATGTTTCCCGGACTAAAAACCGTTGGCGTCGCGTGGAATCCGGCCGAATCGAATTCGCGTGCGTTCACCGAGAAAGCTCGTGAGGCGTCTCAGGCGCTCGGCATCGAACTGCTCGAAGCAACTGTTGAGAACTCGTCGAGTGTGGGGGAGGCGGCCAATTCGCTGGTTTCGCGTGGCGCGCAAGCACTGTGGATCGGCGGCGATGTTACGGTGATGGTCGCGGCGGATTCCGTGATAGGCGCAGGGAAAAAAGGCCGCATTCCAGTTTTCACGCTCACGCCTCCGACGGCCCAACGCGGCGCGCTCTTCGATCTTGGCGCCAATTTCATAACGATCGGCCGGCAGACCGGCGATTTGGCCGTAAGGATTTTGCGCGGCGCAAATCCAGCGGATTTCCCGATTGAAGATCGGGTGCCGGAAAGGTTGATTGTTAACAAGCTCGCGTTAAGCGGACTGAAAGACTTTTGGCAAATTCCGGATGATGTCCTTGCCCGCGCGGACACGCTCATTGATGAATCGGGCATTCATGAGAAAGCGGCTGCCAAGCCCGCAGCAACCTATCCACCATTAGCCAGCCAATGGCACATCAGCCTGGTCACATACGTGGATGCACCTGCAACCGAAGAAGCGCAAAAAGGCGTGATGGACGGTTTGCGCGAAGCAGGTCTGATTGAAGGCCGCGATTATGTGATCAAGTCGCGTAGCGCGCAAGGCGACATTGCGACGCTCAACGGCATTATGGATGCCGTCACGTCTGAAGGCGCGGATATGGTCATTCCGCTCTCAACGCCGACACTGCAAACAGCCTTGAAAAAGATCCGGAAAACACCCATCGTGTTTGCGCTGGTCGGCAATGCGTTCATCGCGGGTGCGGGCCGCACCA
The DNA here is from genome assembly GCA_003222815.1 of Acidobacteriota bacterium. Lineage (GTDB taxonomy): Bacteria > Acidobacteriota > Terriglobia > 20CM-2-55-15 > 20CM-2-55-15 > 20CM-2-55-15. The sequence continues at coordinate 17,939 of QHXC01000168.1, forward strand.
ATGAGGACCATTTGCCGAACGTGACCGGCGCAACGATTGCCAGTCCGTTTGAAGAAATGCTCGAGCTGCTTCGTGAAGTGATGCCCAGTGTGCGGCGCTGCGGCACGATCTTCACACCGGGGGAAGTCAACTCCGCCTATTACCATGAACTCCTGACCAAAGCGGGCCGCAAGGCGGGGTACGAAGTCGAAGCCGTTGCCGCCAGCAACAGCAGCGACGTGGCCGATGCGGCCCTTGCGTTGATGACGCGGAAGATTGATGCGGTTTGCCAGATTTCCGACAACTTAACGGGCGCCACTTTCACCAGCATTGCGAAAGCCGCCGGGCGCGCCCGGCTACCGATCTTTTCATTCAATAGCGCACAGGCAAGACAGGGCGCGAGCGTCGTCCTGGCACGCGACTTTCACGATGGAGGGCGCGAATCGGCGTTGTTGGCGGCCCGTATTATGCGCGGCGAAAGCGCCGCATTAATTCCTTTCAAGCCGACAACACGCACCAGGTTGCTCATCAATCAAACGGCGGCGCGAGCGAATGGCTTGATGATTCCGGCGGCGGTATTGCAGCGGGCAGATGAGGTAATCAATCCATAGTATGGAAATCACGAGAGAACACTTCGGTGATGCCATGAATTTGATTATCCAGGGCCGGCTCGATGGGTATTGGGCGGACCATCTCGCAAAAGAATTGACTCAGGTATTGCGTGAGGGAGTGCATCAAGTGCGGCTCGACCTAGCCGGTGTGAAATATATGAGTTCGGCCGGCATTGGCATGCTTGTGCAGTTCTATAAACAATTCGAAGCGATTCAAGGTTCTTTCACTGTCATTAATGCGTCGGCGTCGGTGCGTACCTTACTGAGTTTGACCAAACTGGATACGTTGTTGGTTGCCGATGGAGGGCTCGCCCGGCCGGCGGCCGCAGTCGCGCCGCTCATTCGTCAACTGGAACGCGGCGGGGTAATCTTTGAAATCTTCGATATCGCGGCGGGTGCGGCGTTGAAATGCGTGACGGTGGGTGATGCTTCGCTGCTGGCCGGGTGCCGTTTTCGCGAGGCGGATTGTCACAGGATTTCTTTTCCTGCTTCGACCTTTGCTGTCGGTTTGGGCGCTTTCGGAAATGATTTCACGGATTGCCGCTCGCGGTTCGGCGAATTCCTGTCTATTGCGGGGGCTGCGGCCTATCTGCCCACTGATGGAACGAATGTGCCGGATTATATGCTCGCGGCGGCAACGTTCATTCCCGAGTTGCAGGTGCTTTATTGCGCGATGGCTGAAGGCCGCTTTTCGCACCTGGCGCGCTTCGACGCTACAAAAGAAATCGGCGCAGTCAGGCTCAGCGACCTTATCCATGCCGGTTTTGAGATTGCCGGCAGCGCAATCATCGGCGTTGTCATTGTGGCCGAAACAGCGGGCCTTCTGGGAGCTTCATTGCGGCGTTCGCCTGCGCTTGAAGACAACGGCGCAAGCGGCACTCGACTGTTCACATTTCCGGCGGTGCGCGAGTGGCTGTCTTATTCGGCAGAACGCGCGCACACACGGAGCCTCGCCCTGGTCGTCGGCATCGCTTCGAGAAACGATGAGCGCCAAGACGCCGGCAAACTGTTTTCAATGCTGCGGCCGCTCGGCCCTGCTCCCTGGCCGGCCGGGCATTTTCACGCCGCCGCGTTTTCTTATCGGCCTTTGAAGAAAGGCACGCTCGATTTGAGGACGATGGTGGCGACGCTATTTGAAAGCGAGAACCTCGAGAGCGTGATGCACCTGCTCAACGACACACGCGAAATCAGCGGCGCGGGCGAGAGCGAATTTGTGCGTGGCGCGTGCTGGTTCGGGCCGATTTCAGAGATAACGGAAAGAGTTTAGAAATGACTCTCCTCATCGGAGCGTTCACGATTGGCTTGATTCTCTCTCTGCTGGCGCTCGGGGTCTTCATCAGCTTTCGCATATTTCACATCGCTGACATCACGGCGGAAGGCTCCATCACGCTAGGCGCAGCGATTGCGGCAACAATGATCGTTGCCGGCATTAACCCGGTGTTGGCCACGGCGTCAGGGTTTTTCGGCGGGATGATGGCGGGCACGGTGACGGGCGTGCTGCATACGAAGTTTAATATCCACAGTCTGCTCTCCGGCATCCTGGTAATGACCGCGCTCTATTCCGTCAATCTGCATGTGATGGGCAAAAGCAATGTGCCCATGGCTTCACAAAAAACGCTCAGCAGTTATGCCGAAGTATTGGGAGCGCGGTTCGGGGGCGACATTCCGATCTTTGGCTGGGATGTGAGCTCGCACGATGCCTCGGTTCTGGTCCTGATGCTGATCATCAGCGCGCTAATTGGCGCTCTCTTGTATCTCTTCTTTCGCACAAATCTGGGTACCGCGATGCGCGCCACAGGCGACAACGATCAGATGATTCGCGCGATGGGCGTCAGCGTCAGCAATATGATTATTCTCGGTCTCGCCGTCTCGAACGGTTTGATCGCCCTTGGTGGTGCGCTGCTCGCACAGTATCAGGGTTTTGCGGATGTGCAGATGGGCATCGGCATGGTCGTGTGGGGATTGGCCAGCGTGATTATCGGCGAATCGCTCGTCGGTAAAGAGAGTTTGGGACTCGCAATCACTGGCACAGTCATGGGCTCGGTCCTTTTTCGCCTGCTCGTTGCGATTGCGCTGCGCTGGGGTTTGAATCCGAATGATTTGAAACTCATCACCGCTATCTTCGTGTTCTTATCGCTCGTATTGCCGGGTTTCCTGCAGCGAATGAAGAAGACGGCAAGCGTTGCCGGTCCACTTGGAAAATCTGAAGAAGGGAAGCCTCGTTCAGCGCATGCTTGAGACTCGCGGCATTTCGAAAGTATTCAACTCTGGCACACCGAATGAAGTGCGTTCGCTCGAAGCGGTCGATGTGACGATTGATCAAGGATCGTGGGTCATCGTCATAGGCACGAATGGTTCGGGGAAATCGACCCTGCTTAATGCGATCGCCGGCACGTTCTTTGTGGATTCGGGCAACATTAATTTGGCCGGACGCGAAGTGACACGCTGGCCCGAACACGAACGAGGCGGGGTTTAGGTTGGACATTGCGCTCGAATTCATTAAACGAGTTCATGATCGGCGTCGCCCGCTTGAATATGGGACTGGAAGACCGCCTTGATAACTTCATCGGGAGTTTGTCCGGCGGCCAGCGGCAGGCGTTGACGCTGTTGATGGCAACGTGGCTCAAACCGAAACTGTTGTTGCTCGACGAGCATACCGCCGCGCTGGATCCGAAAAGCGCCGATCAAGTGATCAAGCTTACCGAAGAGATCATCAATCGCGACAAGCTGACGACGCTGATGGTGACGCACTCCATGCAGCAGGCGGCACATCTGGGCGATCGCTTGATCATGATGTATCGCGGACGCATCATTCACGATTTTCGCGGCGCCGAAAAACGCCGCTTGCGCGCCGAAGATTTGCTGGCGCGCTTTGAAGACGTACGCCGCGCCGAACAACTCGATGAAACCGTTGCAGAGATGTTGCGGTGCAATTACGTGTGACGCGTCACGCCAGCGTGTTATTTGAGCGCCATGACCCGGCCGGGATCAATCCGGACGATGGAGTAGGTGATTGGTTCCTGGACCTCTATAAACAGATGCGGCGTACCCGCTGGGATGACGACCATGTCACCCTTGCTGAGCCGCCGGCTGACGCCGCCTTGAATCCCTGTGCCGCTCGAGCCGGGACCGCTGAGCTGGGTCACAATTTCGGAGTTGGCTTCACGGCGCTGTGGATTGACGAGCCTGCCTCCGGTCACAAACGTTCCGGAACCTTCGAGTACCTGATAGACCTCGGATATCTTGTCGTGCACGGCGGCGGCCATGAGGTTCGTTCCCTTTCCCCGATGCACAACAGCGATGCCGACATTGTGCCCTCCTGCATCCACCGTGCGAATCGGTATATCGGTAGTGTTTGTCGACTTCTCCCGCTCGACTGTGGCCTGAATATCGGCGGCCTTCACATCCGTTGCCGGAAGTGATCGCGTCGCCCCTGCCTGAAAAAGTATCAACAGAGCTAGAAGACTCCTGAACATGGTTCTCTCCTTTCCAAAGAAGAAACTTACTCCCCCTGTACGGACTCTTGGTCAATAGCGATAGCATCGATGTTTTCAACTTCACGCTTCGTCCGCAGGTAGGTCGTGGAAGCGAAACGTGAGTCCGAATTCCCCTCCTTGCATCACCGCAAGGAGGGGTGGCTGCGTCATTAAGAAAATTTCGCGCAGCAACCG
>QHXC01000584.1 GCA_003222815.1 Acidobacteriota bacterium
TTGACGGATGAGGAAGCGGCGATCTTTGAACGGGAAGAGAATCGACGTCAGAATCGTGATCTCATCGAACCAGCGAAGGGCGGGCTTCAGTACCCGCCTGGCGGCGTTGTTCCCTACAACGAGTTTTGGTATGACCGGGGAAACTTGGTTGTCGAATCAAAGCGCACGTCGCTGATTGTGGATCCACCCGATGGCCGACTTCCTCCCCTAACGCCGGAGGGGCAGAAGCGTGCGGATGCGAGCGCGGCGGAGGAGCGTGAAACCCAGCTTGGACGTCCTCGTGCTGAGTCTTATGAAGACCGCCCGCTTTCGGAGCGCTGCATTCTGTCTGCAGGCACCTTGCCCATACTTCCGGGTCCCTACAACAACAATGTTCAACTTATCCAGACTGCTGGATATGTGGCGATTCTCAACGAGATGATCCACGAACATCGCATCGTTCCGCTCGACGGACGCCCACATCTCGCCCAGAACATCCGCCAGTGGCTGGGTGACTCCCGCGGGCATTGGGAAGGCGATACGCTTGTTGTCGACACCACAAACTTCTCCCCGAAGTTCGATTTCAGAGGGGCCGGGCCGAGCTTGCATGTGGTCGAACGCTTCACACGCGTCGCCGCAGACACGCTTCAATACGAATTCACGGTCGACGATCCCACGATCTGGACGAGATCCTGGACTGCAGTGATTCCCATGAAGAAGAGCTCGGAGCTGATATACGAATACGCGTGTCACGAGGGGAATTTCGCCCTCAAGAATGTTCTCACTGGTGCTCGCGCTCTAGAGAAGCGCCTCAACCGCTGACGCGAGGGGAGTTTAACTTTGAACGATTCGTACCCGGTATTACTCAAGTAACGCAAATTACGGATCTTTTGAAATCGTGAAAAATATGAGGATTGGTGATCGTTTATGCGGAAAGGCTTACGGATCGCCGCCGCTGGAAAGCAATCGCACCTCCGATTTCGCATCTGGGCAAGGGGACCATCACTTCCAGGAGCCCCTCGGCCACCTATTCAGCACACCGGGACCGGCTCTCAATGCAATGTCTTTCGACTGGGCGAGCAGCTTCCGCCACGCCTCATAGATGAGTTCCTCGACGCTCCTTCCATCGAGTTGGCTCCGAATCATACATTCCAGAACGTCCCGGTACCCGTCGGTGGTCCCGATATAAAAATCAAGCCAGTCGTCCGTTGTCGCGTCGCCGTGTTTCTCTTTCGTATATAGGCGGCGAATTGCCAGGAGGACCTTTGCTCTCACATAGGCATGAAGTGAAGTGATGTCGTCTCCACGGTCCTTCAGTATTGCCTCGATCTTTTTTCCGAGCGCGATCAGGTCGACTTCGTCTCTCCACTCTGCGTTTGACTTAATGTCATCGATCCAATTCGTTTATTTTCCAAGGTCCGCCACTTGCACAACGGACTCTCGCAAGGTGATCCGAGCGTTGCAGGAAGCAAGACAGGCTTGTTCAATCCTCAGGACTTCAGCCCGGAGGCGTTCGTCTGTTTGAGGTAGAGGCGTCGAAGAAATGTGTGCACGCAATGTGATGCGTTGGCAAGTACGGGCAGTTGACAGTGTACGCGGACGGAGCTAACATTATCAGTATGACCAAAGAAGATATCGTCCGTCTGCTGCGGCAGAAGCAAAGCGATCGGTCGTTGCGCTCGTTCGCGGGAGAAATCGGATGCTCGGCGTCATACTTGTCGGATATCTATCTAGGCCACCGGGAGCCCGGACCCAAAATAGCAGCGTTTCTCGGTTTAGAGAAGCGCACGACGGTCAAGACCACGTATGAAAAGCCGGTGAAAAGGAGATGGAGATGAGCCAGACGAAAGTATTGGTGAATTTCATTCAAGACCGCTCGGGGTCGATGGCGTCAGTTTGGGAAGAGACCATGAACGGTTTCAAAGTCTTCATCAAAGACTTAAAGGATAAGGGGCTGCAGGATGGAGTGGATTACCTGTTTTCATTGACCGTTTTTGACACCGTTATCGAGACTCCGCTCCTCGCCGTCCCAATCGAAACAGTTCCCGAAGATGCGTTGGGCAAGTATGGACCACGGGGTTCGACCGCGCTGTATGACGCCACTGGAAAGACGCTCGAAGCCATCAGTCAGGCCAGCCACGGCG
>QHXC01000585.1 GCA_003222815.1 Acidobacteriota bacterium
TACAGCAGAGTTTTATCCGGTTTCGACATTTTTACAGAAACTCTTCTACTTTCAATACTTTTCTGGCAGAATTGGGCCGCGTTGATGAAGAAGTACCTGCTCTCGAGTACGATTTTGATCCTCCTGTTGTTCTGCCCGATACAGGCGCAAGAGGCGGCCCATACCACCCCACCTGGGGCCGGCGCGTTGCAGCCACCGGCTCTGAAACGTCTGAGCACCGTCTCGGAAACCGCTTACCTCGACAAACTGGCTCAGCGAGGATTCAAGCTCGAGACCCAAGGGCTTTTCATCGAATCCCTGGACGCATCTTCCGTTTACGCAGATCTCAACAGCAACATTGGATTCAATCCGGCTTCCGTGGTTAAGATAGCCACATCATTTGCCGCGCTCACTAAATTCGGACCAGAGTATCATTTTGAGACCAGCTTGTATACCGACGGTGTGGTAGACAAGAAGACCCGGACTCTACATGGCGATCTCATTCTACATGCCACAGGAGACCCGGTGATTACAACCCTTGATGTCTCAAGGCTCGTGCGCCAGGTTCTCCACACAGGAATTGCACGGATTACTGGAAATCTGATCGTCTCCGGCCCCTTCACCTATGGAAGACTGTATGATACCGACCGGGCCATTAGTGGATTGGCCGCAATGCTGCGCCGGGCAGGGGTTCGCGTCTCGGGCAGAATTCAGGTCGGAACCGTCCGGGGCACCCCGCTGGTGACGCACGTTTCATCCAGCCTTCGCGACATCCTGTTCTATCAAAATGCTCACAGCAGCAATCCCATTGCGGAACGGATCGGCGAAGCGCTAGGGGGGCCGAAAGTCGTCGAGCAATTTCTAGTACGGGAAGTTGGAATTCCTGTAGGCGAGGTCTCGATCAGTCACACCTCAGGACTCGATTACAACCGAATCACGCCGCGCGGAACCACACTGCTTTTGCGCGAGCTGATTTTCTGGCTGAACCTCAGCAATCTGCAGCCCCAGGACATCATGCCTGTGGCTGGCATCGATCCTGGCACACTTCACGGCCGGTTCGCTTCGCAGGAATATCGGGGCGCTATCGTTGCCAAGACCGGCACGCTTCCCGGCACCGACGGAGGGGTTAGTACCCTTGCAGGGGAATGCGGCGGCGTTCCGGAAGTCAATGCGTCATTGCGTAGATCAAATAATTAACACCAAATCGGACGGATTGAGCCGCCGGCTTGAACGGCATTTCCCCTTTATCCACCCATTCCCAAAATTCGCCTAAATCGTTATCGGCGTCGGCAATAAGGATGAGGCGATCCTTGCCGTCTTTCATGCCCCAAAATGTGGGCTTGCCCGAATCGTAGTTCATATACGGGGGCTGCATATCTAGCGAGTCGATGCCGTAGAAGGTATTGAAAATTGGGCTCGAAAGATCGAGCTTGAACATGTCCCGATCCGGAAACACCTTCTTCATTTGAAACTGAAGATTGTTCAACGCGCGGCCGCGGAAGTCATCAAACATCGCAAAGCCGCCGCGGTTGAAGTACTCGCGAAGATTTGCCAGCTCCTTGGGCGTGAGATCCATATAACCCGGCTCGGAGAAATAAAGAAATGGGTAATGGAAGATCTCCTGACTATCGAGTTGCACGACCTTGTACGACTCCGAGTTCGTGTGGACACCGGTGATTTCCTTAACCATGTTGAGGTAGAGATCTTCCGCATAAGGGTAATCGTGGTGCCATGGGGCCTCACGGTAGGAGAAAATCCAATTGGACGTCATGTTAAATTGAACTCGCGCAAAGACGAATTCCGAGTCCGTGTTTGCAGGCACATCCGAAACCGCCTGTGAGGCCAAAAACGCAACAAAGATGACCAACACCAGAAGCTTCCTCATAGCCCCCGAAGTATACGCCTTATGGCCCTCTTGGATCGAGTAATTGCTCGCACTCTCCGCTTCGTGCCCAAATCCATAGTCCGGAGGGTTGCCAGCCGCTATATCGCAGGTGAAACTCTCGATGAGGCCCTACGCGTCGCCGCCGGTCTCAACGAGCTGGGAATACGTGCCACATTGGACATTCTTGGTGAAGACATTCACAACGTCGATCAAGCCAACCGTGCCGTCAATGGCTACCGGGAACTGCTCGAGGAAATACACCGCCGAAAGCTCGACGCCAATGTTTCCGTAAAACTGACGCAACTCGGATTGAAAGTGGATACCCGAACGTGCTTCGAGCTGACCGACGGTCTGGTTCGACGCGCGAACGAACTAAACAATTTCGTTCGCATCGATATGGAAGATTCATCGTGTACAACCGGCACCCTCGAGATCTATCGCGCTCTGAGAAGAGATCATTCCAACGTCGGTGTGGTGATCCAGGCATACCTTCGCAGGACGGTTGATGATGTCCTGACTCTTGAGGACCTCCGGCCGAATTACCGGCTCTGCAAAGGCGTCTACCTCGAGCCCCGCGAAATCTCCTACCACGACATGCGGGCTATCAATCGCAATTACGTTTACATCCTGGAGAAGCTCCTGCGGAATGGTTCCTACGTTGGCATTGCCACGCACGACGAACTGATTGTCTGGGAAGCGTTCCGGCTCATTCGTGATCTGAAACTTTCCCCGGCCGCCTATGAATTCCAGATGCTGCTCGGCGTGGACGAGCAGCTCCGCGATATCATCCGTGCGGCCGGCCACAATCTTCGCGTCTACATCCCATTCGGGCGTGATTGGTATGCCTATTCCGTGCGGCGGCTGAGGGAAAATCCACGCCTGGCAGGCTACGTCCTGCGGGCGATGTTGAAGAAATGAACGCGGGCTGAAGCCCGCGACTACATTTGGACGACACGTTTGAGCACGCATGTAGTCGCGCGCTTCAGCCCGCGTTAACCCTTCTGGCTCCTGGCTTCTACGTGTTAAGCTGAAGATGCTTGAAGATCGTCCTGCTCGGAACCAGTTCCGCCGTCCCAACTCTCACCCGCGGACTTTCATCGACTGCGTTGATCCGCGAAGGCGACGTGTTTCTGTTCGATTGCGGCGAGGGAACCCAGGTCCAACTTATGCGTGCAGGTGTGAGACGGAGCCGCATCCATTCGATCTTCATCGGACACCTTCACGGCGATCACCTGTATGGCATTATCGGCTTGCTCAGCACGCTTCATCTCGATGGACGTGAAGCTCCGCTCAATGTCTTCGGCCCGGAAGGCCTTCGAGTTTTTCTGAACGCGGCATTCCGTACATCCGATCTTCAATTTGCATTCCGGCTTACGATCCGGGAATTTCCGCGCGGATATCGCGGCCGCGTGCTGGATGAAGAAGAATTTTACGTGGACGCGCTCCCGCTGGATCACTCGATCTTTTGTTTGGGATGGCGTTTTCAGGAGAAAGCCAAGCCCGGTGTGTTCAACTTGGAGAAGGCCGAAGAACTGGGAATCCCGAGTGGGCCGCTATACGGAAAGCTGCAACATGGTGAGAACATCACGCTGGCCGACGGACATGTCATCACACCGGACATGGTGTTGGGCGCCCCTCGCCCCGGCAAGTCCGTCGTCTATTGTCTGGATACGCAGTTTTCCGAGCGCTCGATCGAGCTTGCAGACAAATGCACCGCCTTGATCCATGAAACCACATTCGGTACTGATGCCGCCGAGATGGCCCGCGAACGAAAACATTCCACAATGGAAGATGCCGCGCGTGTCGCTAGAGAAGCTGCTGCAGAAAATCTCATCGCCACGCATTTCAGCTCTCGTTACGACGGCCGGCAGCTTGCGAGGCACGCCAATGCTTTCGCGTAATTGGCGCAGTTCGCGGCTAATAACGGGGAACGGCTGGGTCGATTTGTAACGCCCATGCATCAATGCCGCCCGTCATACTCTTCGCATTGACGAACCCGTGGCCTCGAAGATAGGCAGCAGCATCCAGGCTGCGCATCCCGTGGTGGCACATGGTTACAATCGGCGTTTCCTTCGGCCAGGTCTGCATGATTTCCTGCGCCACGGTCTGATCGACAAGCACGCTTCCCGGTACGCTTGCGATCGCGTACTCTTCCGGCGTCCTCACATCGAGCAGCTTGATCTTTCCGTCCTTAAGGAATTGCGCAACCTCAGGCGGCGCAATCTCCAGATCTTTTTCCATCTCCTCACTCCTTTTGATGTGCTCGATGACCTCGTTGACGTCCAGACCATGGTTCATTGCGACCGTCGCCAACGCATCGGTGGGCTGGAATCCGCAGCTGCTGCATCCCCCGACGTGATATCTCTGGAACAGCGCACGTTGCGCTGACGGAAAGACCTTCGTCACCTGGTCCATGCGCCACTCGCCCGACAGATCCTTGGGATCGGTACTCGTCACACCAGCAGCTTGCATGAGCGGCTTGAGCGCCGTGACGTCCAGGTCGTCCTTATCCTCTGTTGGCGCAGGCTGATTTGTCTTCTTCCCGAAAATTCTCGAAATCAATGTTGCCATCTTCGATGACTCCCTCCAGCGTCGCCCGCTGCGCACTCGTGATACGAACGCGCACTTCTTCTCCCGGCGCGACGGTTCCTGTAATGTAAACTCTGTAATTTGTCCGCGTCCTGCCAATATTGTCTGCCTCAACGAGCACGTCCTGCATGGTGCCAACCATCTTGGACCGCTTTTCCTGTGCGAAGCGGTCGATCAAAGCCAGACACTCTTGGTGCCGCTCCTCAACGAGTTCCTGCGGCAAAGACTCAAGGCTCGCCGCGGGCGTGCCTTCACGCGGTGAGTACTTGAAGATGAAACCCCAATCGAACTGGGTTTGCTCGATCAGCGTCAGGGTTTCGCGAAAATCCCTATCCGTTTCGCCCGGAAATCCGACGATGATATCTGTGCTCAACGTCGCATCCGGCATTACCTCCCGGAATTTCCCGATAATCGAGACATACTGCTCTCGCGTGTAATTGCGCATCATCTGTTTGAGGATCGTGTTCGAGCCAGACTGCACGGGAAGATGAAGCGATTCACAAACCTCCGGCACCGCCGCCATCGTTTCGATGACGCGATCGCTCATATAGTAGGGGTGTGGGCTCATGAACCGGATTCGTTTGACGCCTTCAACTTCTGCGACCGCTTTTAACAGATCCGCAAATCTCGCCGTGCCGTAGCGATAAGAATTCACCGTCTGGCCGAGAAGCGTGATCTCTCTTGCACCTTCCGCTGCTCGCGCGCGAGTTTCGCTGAGAATTTGTTCGACGGAATGATAAATCTCCCGGCCGCGGACATAGGGAACGATGCAGTACGTACACGAGTAATTGCAGCCCCGCATAATCGTGACGAAAGCGAGATCCAGAAACGGAAACCGATCCTCGAGGTACTCTTTGGTCCGCTCCGCCGCGCACCCTGTCACCACGACCTTTCGGCCCGGCCGTCTCGCTTTCCATCGCCTGAGCCGTCCAATTTCCGAAAATGCGCGATCTTCGGCGTGCTGACGCACGGTACAGGTATTTACCAGAAACACCGATGCCTCATCGGGATTCTCGGTCTCAACGAGACCTTTGGCCTTCAGATGCCGGCCCATCTCGCTGGAGTCCGCCACATTCATCTGGCACCCGTACGTGTGCATGTAAAACTTCATAGCCTGACGATTATATACTGTTCCCACAGAGAAACGCGGACTAAAGCCCGCGACTACAGGCCTGATTCCGTGTTGTGTCCCGCATGTAGTCGCGAGCTTCAGCCCGCGTTCTAGCGCCGCAAGATCATGCACAAGATACCCATCGAGGATTCCATCGATCTCCACACATTCCAGCCGAGGGAGATCCGCATCGTTCTCGAGGAATACCTCTACCAGGCCGTCCAGCGCGGCTTTCACGAGGTTCGGATCATCCATGGCCGAGGCATCGGTGTGCAGCGCGAGATCGTCCGGTCAATCTTGAGAAAGCACCCCAATGTTGTGTCTTTCCACGACTTGCCCGACCGTGGCTCAACGTCGGTCGAGCTAAGACTCCTCTCTTAAGATCCTCTCCTCTTCCCGCAGCTTCTCCAGGTGCGCAACGACAGACCTCTCGGCCAATGCATACATGGCGGGCGCCACATCCGTATACACTTCCTTCACGATCGCTCGTGGCTCATGCAGGCCTTTTTGCCACGCCGCGAATATCTTCTGTTCGCGATCCATCCGATGATCCAGATATTCCTGAATCTTGCCTTTCGCGTTCGCCATAACCGGGCCATGAGCGGGAAACAGCGCCGTCACATCGAGCGCCTTCATCCTTCTCAATGAATCGAGGTATGTGGCCATGTGGCCCTCCGGCGGATCGATGAGGATCGTCCCAAAGCCCGCCATGAGATCTCCGGTAATCAGCGATCCATTCTTCTCCTCGAAGATACAGACGTGGCCTCGGGCGTGGCCCGGCGTGTGAAGCACACGGAGAATCCATCCCGGGTTGCCTTCAAGCTCCAGCCGCTCGTTTTGCTGAAACGTGCGATCCACGTCAACCACGCCCTCCAGGTCCCGCGCAGTTAGTGGATGCGCGGCAATCTTTACCCCGCGCCTCTTTTTAAGGTGATTCGCGCCGCTGACGTGATCGCGATGCAGATGGGTCAGCCAGATCTCACGAATGTTCCGCTTGTCGAGAATGCTGTCGAGCAGCGCCTGCTCTTCTTCATAAGGTGATGCCGGATCGATCACAACCACCTCGTCGCCACCGACGACGTAGCAGTTTGTGTGCGTCGCCGGTGGAAGCGTCGGCGTTCGAAGCGGAACCTGCACGAGGCCAGGCCTCATTTCAATTTCGGGGATAGGTTCACCTTGAGCCCAGGGCACCGCTTTCATTCTCGTCTCGATCTCGTCGAGGCCTTGCGACAGACACCGCAATGCATGCAACACCGGTGGCGCCACCAGGATCTGCCCCTCCATCCACTTGGCCACCGCGTCCTGCGGCCGAATCCATTCCCCCAGATCGTGCTCACTGGTCATGACTCGGGCTTCTTCACCGTCCGGACATCTCGCCATAAAGAAGCATGTGTCGAATCTTCTCGGGACAAACGCCGGCGTCACCCATCGCCCCACGTCGATCAACGTGTTGGGATCCACTCGCGCGCCCGTCTCTTCGAGTAGTTCCCTTGCGGCGCAGACTGTCACACCTTCATTGGGATCGACCTGCCCGCCAGGAAAGGCGTAGAACCCGCCCTGAAACACCATTTGCGGTGCTCTTCTGACCAAAAACACTTCGAGGCCGGGCTTGTTCCGAATAAGAATAATTGCGGCGGCAGATTTTGGAGTGGCCATAAGACATGAGTATAAATCGGGAAGATCTACTTTGCCGTCAACCGTCGAAACAGTGCAAACAGGATAATATTTCGTTCCATTCCCCCAAACTCGCGCTGAACGCGAACGCACCAGGGATCCCGCCTTTCCATCGAAGAGCGCTACCAGAGCCGCGACCAGTATTTGAACCTGATCTCGAAAGCCGCCGATGACCTCGTCTCGGAGGGCTGCTTAATAAAAGACAACGTCCCCCGTATCTTGCAACAAGCCCGGCACACGTTGGGTTACGTCATGAGCAAGCAATAAGGCTGGCGTGCGTTGAGGGCGTGCGTTGAACCCCGATTGACACTCGTTTTCCGCCTCTGCTACCCTCTCTTGGTCACGCCGGCATTTTGTTGCCGCACGTGCCATTGCTCCTCAGTAGCTCAAT
>QHXC01000169.1:0-18285 GCA_003222815.1 Acidobacteriota bacterium
TATAAAGCTTCGCGCGGCACGCTCGCCAAGTACATTCGTCTCGTCAAGAACGCCAGCTTTGGCTGCGTTACCGATGAATAGGCGGCGAGCCGTGAACTGGCGGGCTTGATCCAGAGTGGTTATTGCGAATTTTCCCGAGTCCCTTCCCTCGCCGTCGAAGGTGGTTGTCCCGACCTTGCCGTTCGGGAATCGGGTGTCCGATAATCAATTGAAACTTCAAAATGGAGAATCACATGGACGAAAAAGCTTTGTTTCTGAGGTTCTGGAAGAAGGAAGCGCCCGCCACTCGCAAAGTGATATCACGGATTCCTCAGGAGCGGTCCGACTACCGAGCGGATCCAAAGGCCCGTAACGCCCGCGAAATCGCCTGGCTGATCGTTCGAGAAGAAATGGTCCTTGTCGAAGGGCTCGAAAAAGGTGCGTTTGAATGGGTCGAAGTCCCCGCGCCTGCCACGGTGAAGGAAATTCTCGATACTTACGATCAATGCCACGACGACATTACCAGAAGACTCGAGCGCATCGAATCGGCACGATTGGAACAGCACATGCCATTCTTGTTTGGCGGCAAGGAAGTGATGAAAGAAACCGGGCAGGACTACACCTTGGGCTTTCTGCTCGACACGATTCATCACCGCGGTCAGCTTTCCACGTACCTGCGTCCCATGGGTTCGACTGTACCTGCGATTTACGGGCCGAGCGCCGACGAGTCTATGTGAACGAGGAGCCGCGTGTCGATGGTGACCGTGCTGGCGGTTTGCCCTGAGGGCTGCCTCCTTCATGCGGTCTGTTCCGTAGTGAGTCCAAGCTCTTGGATCATTTGTTCTCGCAGACGGAACTTTTGAATCTTTCCGGTAACGGTCATCGGAAACTCGGTCGTGAAACGGATATAGCGCGGAATCTTATACGTCGCGATCTGCCCGCGGCAATAATCGCGAATTTCTTCTTGTGTTGCGGTCTCTCCTTCGCGCAACCGGATCCAGGCACACACTTCCTCGCCGTACTTGGAGTCCGGTACTCCGATAACCTGCACGTCGCCGATCTTGGGGTGCCCATGCAGGAATTCCTCGATCTCGCGCGGATAGATGTTCTCGCCGCCACGAATGATCATGTCTTTCAGCCGCCCCACGATGTTCACGTATCCATCCTCGCGCACGGCCGCGAGATCGCCGGAGTGCATCCAGCGGGCGGAATCGATGGCGAGTGCCGTCGCCTCGGGATCGTTCCAATAGCCAAGCATCACGGAATACCCGCGCGTGCACAGTTCGCCCGGCTCTCCGCGGAGCACGGCTGCGCCCGTGCGAGGATCGACGATCTTGCATTCGATGTGGGGATGAACCGTTCCAACCGTGGCGACGCGCGCTTCGAGCGGATCGTCCACAGAGGACTGAAAGGAAACCGGCGAGGTTTCCGTCATCCCGTAGCAGATCGTCACCTCGGGCATGTGCATGCGCTCCGTCACCTGGCGCATCACGTCAATTGGACATGGCGCGCCCGCCATGATACCGGTGCGAAGCGAGTCGATGCGGTACCGCGAAAACGCTGGATGTTCGAGCTGAGCGATGAACATCGTCGGCACGCCATAAAGGGAAGTACACCGTTCCTCCTGTACCGCCCGCAAACACGCTTCAGCATCGAATGACTCGGCCGGCAGCACGATGGCGCTTCCATGCGTCAGTGCCGCGAGGCTCCCCAGGACGCAACCGAAGCAGTGATAGAACGGCACCGGCAGGCAGATGCGATCGTTCGTGGTGTAGCGGAGCCGCTCCCCAACAAAGAAGCCGTTATTGAGGATACTGTGGTGTGACAGCGTTGCTCCTTTTGGCGCGCCGGTGGTGCCTGACGTGTACTGAATGTTTATCGAGTCGTCAAACTGCAACGCCGATTCCCGCTCGCGTAAACGGGACTCTGCAACGCTCTCGCCTTGAACCGCCAGATCGTGCCAGGTGATGCCGCCTTGCTCACGATCTGGGCCCAGATACACAACCGTCCGCAACGACGGAAGTTTCGGCGCCAGCTCATTCAGCATTGCGACGTAATCCCCGTCG
The DNA here is from genome assembly GCA_003222815.1 of Acidobacteriota bacterium. GTDB lineage: Bacteria > Acidobacteriota > Terriglobia > 20CM-2-55-15 > 20CM-2-55-15 > 20CM-2-55-15. The sequence goes on from QHXC01000169.1 coordinate 2,046, forward strand.
CGGAAACGGCGGGCAGCAATAAGAACGGATACGCCGGATTGCTGAAGCGCATACTCGAGCTCCCGAAGCCGGTAGGCCGGATTGATGTTGACGGTGATGGCGCCAACTTTCGCCAACGCATATTGTGCGATCAGCCACTCGGCACAATTCGGGCTCCAGATACCGACACGGTCGCCAGGCTCAACTCCCAGCGCCAGCAGGCCGCACGCGATGCGCTCCGCCTCACGATGCAGCTCGCTATAGGTGTAACGGACTCGCTGGTGGCATGAAATGAGCGCGTCGCGCTCTCCGCACGCGACGGTGATGCGGTCGAGACACTCGCCGATGGTCTCTCCGAGCAGCGGAATGTGTGACGGACCATGAACGTAGGAGCGAGTTATACCCATCTTAGCTACCGAATCGGCCGAAGCAGTGTTCGGAGCGCATCGATGCGCCCGCCGGAACCCACGAGGAGTCCATCAGGGAATTTGCGGTAGGCAAGAATATTCCGGTAGACTTTCTGATACGACATCGAATTCAGTCCCAATCCCGCAAGGTACTGCAGGCGCATATTCAAGTCCTTGTTGATCTGAGCGTTCGCGAGCAACGGTCTGAGTTCCGATGCTCTTCCTGCATAGGTCGCGAGGACTTCTACGGCGGAATGAAATCCGACCTCGCTGATCGACGCAGACACAGCAGTGTAGCCGGGGCGCTCCAGACGTTGCTGCAGTTCATCCACATTGATTAGGGTCGCGTCTGCCTGGCCAATCAGGACCAGGTCATAGCCGTCCCCATTGAGGTTGTTGCTCCAAAGGGTGCCGTTCGGAAAAACTTCGAAAAAGGTTGCCAGTTCCGTTTTGATTGTTTCGGGATCGCTATCGTAAATAGGAAGCCACTGCGCCACGACGCCGCCAGGGTTCAGATGGCTTTTCACGAGCTCGTAGTACTCCTTCGAATAAAGCGTGGAGGTCCCTTTTACCCAAGGGTGTATCGGATCGGTGGTGATGACGTCGAATTTGTCCCGGGTGGTGAAGATGTAATGCCGGGCATCATCGTACACAAGATGTGTCCGGCGGTCGTTTAGAACGTTGTAATTTTGCTTGCCGAAATATTGAGTGGAAGCTGGTGGAATGAGCGGCTCGAGCTCGCAGATGACGATGCTCTCGACCTCCGGGTACACGACGAAGGATCCGGCCGTCACTCCCGCGCCAAACCCCACGGTGAGTATGGACCGCGGTTTAATGTGGATGAGCCCTGGGATGTGTCCCATCATTCTTTCCAGGCGCATATCCAGAGGAGCCGTGGATGCCTCGGCCTTGCCGCTCACGAAGAACTGCCGCTGGCCCGCTCTCTCCGCGATCAGCAACGACGAGTTCATCCCCTCGCCTCTGTACAGGACTGTTGTTGGATGGTCCTTGTCGAAGTCAAAGGCGCGGACCATCGGCGCCATGCGGCGTCCATACGCGATGACAGGCCACGGAACGTCTGAGACTGTCCACGCCAGGGCCGCGGCAAGCACAATGGCCACGGCCGCCATCGCTGCGGCACGCACAGGGCGCAAGCGCGGCACACGATGGAGAGATGCACCCGCTACAAATGCGGCCGCAACAGAGAGACCAATCAAGATCTGTTGAGATCCGCGCGTTCCGAAACTCGGAATGAAAACCAGGCTGAAAAAGAGCGCTCCGGCAATCGAACCCGCGGTGTTGACGGCGTAGATTTCTCCGGAAAGCCGCCCCGCGTCCTGGCCGGGTTGGGCTGCGGCCGCCAATGCCAATGGAAAGCTCGCGCCCCACAAGAGGGTCGCGGGGAAAATAGCCCACATGCACCGCACAAGGTCGATTTCGAAGTTGAACCACGGATCCAGCGAAAGCCACGGGTCGATCGGCCAGTAGGGCAGGGAGCGGGCAAGCGCATGCGCGGTCCAGGCAATCGCTGCGGCTAGAAAAATCTGGCACGCCGCCAGCGCCATTCGCGGATGCTCGGTTCGCCGCGCCAGAAAAGAACCTGCGCTGCTTCCTGCCCACAGGCCCAACAAGAAGACGGCGAGAATAATAGAGAACGGGTAGACCGTTCCACCAAGCAGCAAGGACAACAACCGGGTCCAAACCACTTCAGCGCCCAGCGCGCACAATCCTGAAAGCGCAATGGCGAAGTAAACGAGCGTTGCGCCTGGGGCTTGTGGGGCGCGGTGATGCGTGGTAGCGGATTCCGGCGGTGCGTGTTTAACGCGGCTCACCAGAGTCAAGCTGAGCAACGCTACCGCAAAATTGATCGAAGCCGCGGCGTACGTCGCGACAGCCATGTCATGGATTCTCAGAAGGTAGAACCCGGCCAGGAGGCAGCCCAATACGGCGCCTGCGATGTTGGCGCTGTAAAGGTATCCGAGCCGCGAAACATCTCGCCGTGTCGTTTCGATCCATCGCGCGATGGCGGGCAGCGATGCTCCCATCAGCATGGCCGGTGGCAGCAGACAAACGGCAGCAACCAGGCCTCGTAGCACAAGTCCTGTGATGCCCTGCGTCGCACCTGCCAGGTAGACACGCCCAACTAGAGGCACCGCGAATAGCACGATAAAACCGAGTATACCGATGCCCAACTCGAGAAGAGCGTAAACCCGGAAAGGGTGATGCTTCGCCGAGACCATCCGCGGGAGCACCGCACTTCCGAGACATAAGCCGCCCATATAGGCCGCCAACAACAGTCCCAACGAGATCGCGGACGAGCCAATCACCAGTTGGAGCAACTGGAGCCAAACGATCTCATATATCAGCGCTGCGCAGCCGCTACCTGCGAATAGGAGGAGAAGCCAGGGGAGGAATTCTGAGTGGCTTGGGTGTTGCTTGGTCATTCCAATTGAGCGATGAAACTGGTGAGGTTTTGGAAAACAGATTCCCGTTTCCCTCCTGAGGGCTTTGCACAAAAAATCGGAAACGGCCACCCAGCTCGGCTCTACTGGGCACCCCGGCGTCCGCGTCCGCCGCCACCTCCGCCGAAGGGGGGATAGGTGCGTGGATGGAGCACCTTTCTGTCGATAAAGAAGTCTGCGAGTTCGGCCGCGGCTTTGGCGAATTCCGGATTCGAATCGAATGCGTGTGGGACGCCTTCGAAAGCGTGGAATTCCGCAGGGACCTGCACCTCGCGGAATTGTTTAAAGAGGCGTTCGCTACTTTCCAACGGGATGGTGACGTCCGCCGTCCCGTGGAAAATAACCGTCGGTGGGAAAGCCTTCGCAACATAGGTCAGTGGCGAGGCGGCGCGATGCGCGGCTTCGTCGCTTCCGGCCGGTAACAGCGGGTTTGCGCTTCCGTCGGGCTGTGGACGGACTTCGGTTGCAGGGTAATACGCGCAGCATGCCGCGACGTGAGTGCTGCCGCCGGGAGTTCCATTTTTGCCTTCGAATTCCGGACGGTTCGCCGTTCCCGCAGCGAACAGTGCCAGGTGTCCTCCGGCAGAATAACCGACGACCGCTATCTTTTCGGGATCCACTTCCAAGGATGAGGCGTTGGCGCGAGTCCACCGGATCGCGGCCTTCACGTCTTCGATCTGAGCCGGCCACCGGGCTTCGCCGATCAACCGGTACTGTACGGGAATGGAGACGTAGCCGAGAGCCACAAACGGCGCGACCCTGTCGGCGAGAGTGTCCTTGCTGCCGGCGGTAAAACCTCCGCCATGAATGTGAATCATGGCCATCCTTTTTTGCGGCCCGCCGGAAGGCTTATAAATGTCGAGATGAAGATCGGTGTTGCCGGCTTTCCCGAAGACAATGTTTTTCTCGATCGACATGGATCCTCTTGCCGGCCCTCCGCTCTGCGCGGTAATTACACCGACTGAGGGGACGACCGCGGCCATCCCCGCCGTTTCGAAAAATCCGCGTCTGGTCATTTCCTGCATGCTTTTACTCTCCTGTATTTTTTTTGACACGTTTTTAGCCGCGAATTACGCGAACGACGCGAACCGGCGCCCACAAGAATCGATCGATGCGCCGGTTCGCGTCGTTCGCGCAATTCGCGGCTACTATCTCCGCGTTTCCGGGATTCTTGCCGCTCACTTCTTTGGTTGCGGTTCTGCCGCGCTACGACCATTCCTACAAAGCTGGCCATGAAGGGGCTCAATGGCCGACAAATCTGTTACCTTATACATCGATTGTCTGGCCGCTACAAGTCAGCATGCCCTCAGTGCCCCCGTCTTCTCGAAGTTGTTCGACGCGGGAGCGAAGCTTTCATTGGCGGCCAGGCGCCCAACACGATCTCGGCCACGCGAAGCAGTTCCGCGCGGGTGGCTCCCGTCGCCGCCTGCACGGCGATTCCAACGTTGATGGTCAGTACGAAGCGGGCCAGTGCTCCAGCGTCGGCATCGCGCGGTAGGTCCCCTTCCACGATAGCTCGATTGAAACGCTTTTTAAGATCGCCCTCGATGGACTCGCGGCGCTCAGCCACTTCCTGCCGGATTGGATCTGACGGATCTCCACATGAAAACGCGCCATGCACCAAGAGGCATCCCGGATTCCGTGAGTCGGTCGACATCTCAACGACCTCGAGCAGTATGTGCTCGACGACGGCACGCGCAGTCGGCTCCTTCAGAGCCTCGCGAAGATAAGCGGACGGCCCATCCGCGTAGTGATCGAGTGCTTTGTGGAACAGAGATTGTTTGTCGCCAAAGGCTGAATACAGACTCGGACGGTTGATGCCCATGGACTTTGTGAGATCCGAGAGGGATGTTCCGAGGTAACCCTTACGCCAAAAGACGCGCATCGCCTTGTCCAGGGCCTTGTCGATGTCGAAGTCGCGGGGACGGCCCCTCACGGCGGCCGTCTTTTTCGAGTTCATCCTGCTTGATTCTACCTTTCGCGCTAGGAAAAAGCGCACAATGTGTGCGGTTTGCGGCCGCCTCAATCAGCGCAAGGCCTTGGGTTTGTCTGAAATGATCAACCATGCGCACGCGGCGCCTCCGAGTGCGAGGCCGGAGGCCGAGAGCATCACCAGACGAAAACCGGCCACGAAGGATTCATCAATCGATCGCTTGATCTTGCTTTTCGTCTCAAAATCGATCTCGGCAGGAATTTCCATCGCCGCCAGCCTGATGCGTTGGTCCTCGAGCTTCCGGCGGACTTCAGGCGAGAGGTCGAAAGCCGTTATGCGATCGACAAAATGCCGATTGAAGGTGCCGAGCATTAGGATGCCAAGCACCGCAACAGCTAACACCGACGCAAGGCGCGATACAGCATTATTGATCCCGGAAGCGATCCCCGCCTGCTCCTCTTCGACCGAATTCATCACTGTTGTCGTAAGCGGCGCAACGCTCGTCGCCATTCCCAGTCCGAGCACGACGACTGCTGGAAAGAATGTCGTCCAGTAGCTGCCGCCGATCGAGGGCACCGCGAACAGGGCGAAACCAGATGCCGCAACGATTGGCCCGAACACGAGCGGCCGCTTGGCACCATACTGGTCCACTAACCCGCCGGACCAACGCGACAAAAGAAACATCAAGAGGATGAACGGCAGCAAAGCCGCACCGGCGGCCGTCGCAGAATAGCGTTGCACTTGTATCAGGTTGAGAGGGAAAAAGAAAAAGAGCCCGCTCATTGCGCTGTAGAGAAACAACGTCAATAGGTTGGCTCCGCTAAAATTGCGCAGGCGAAATAAACGGAGAGGAAGTAGCGGGGCTTTACTGTAAACCTCGACGAACAGAAACGAAACCAGCGCGGACACCCCTACCAGAAGGGCGCCGATCAGCGCGGGATCGCTCCCGCTCCGCTTTGATGATTCGACCAGTGCGTAAACAATTCCGCCAAGTCCCGCGGTTGCTAATGCAGCTCCCAACCAATCGAGCCTTAAGCCTCGTTGTGCACTGCGACTCTCGGGTACGCGCCAAAATGTCAGGACTAACACGACGGCCGCAAGAGGCAGGTTGATGAAAAAAATCCAGCGCCACGACGCATGCTCTATTAACCATCCGCCGAGGACCGGACCCACGGCAGTTGTAATAGCCGTGAAGCCGGACCATGTACCGATGGCCCGGCCTCGATCGCGCTCGGCAAACGAGGCGCTGATGATCGCGAGACTTCCCGGAACCAGCAGTGCCGCGCCGATCCCCTGCACCGCTCGCGCGATAATCAATTGGCCTACATCAGGCGCGAGTCCACACGCGGTTGAAGCAGCGGCAAAAACAATCACCCCCGCCGCGTATATGCGCTTGCGGCCATAGATGTCACCGAGCGATCCACCGACCAACAGTAAAGCAGTCAGCAAAAGAGTGTAGGCTTCGACCACCCATTGCACGTCAACCACTGTTGCATGGAGATTGGCCTGTAGCGCCGGCAGGCCGACATTGACTACCGTGCCGTCGATAAACGCGAGGCTCGAACCGAGAATCGTAGCAGCCAAAACCCACGGTCCTGACTGAGGAGGGCATGGAGCAACACAGGGCGTACAAATAATGACGCCCTCGTCACAAGGTTGCGTAATAGAGCCGTTCCATTTCATCGCTTATCAGCTTGTGTATCGGTCTCCGTAGGGGCGAAAGAGTCGCGAGAAATCTTTGTGCACCAACACCCCTCCTTGGCAAAGGAGGAGTGGACGCGCCATCAAGAAATATCCCCGTTCCTTTGAAAGGCGCGGACGGGGTGGTTCGTTCAAACTCCAAAACAATTTCTCTTGAACGAACCACCCCGAAGGTGTGAATTAATTGTGATAAGGCGTTATTCCCCTCCTTGCACCACCGCAAGGAGGGGTGGCTGCGTCATCAAAGAAAATTTGGCGAAGCCACCGAAGACAGACGCAGCCGGGGTGGTTTTCCTTTTGGATTCATCGGAAAACCACCCCGGCCTCGCGATAAGCGGATGCTTCGCGATATTTTCTGAATCGCTCGGCCACCCCTCCTTGCAGTGATGCGCAGTGATGCGCAGTGATGCAAGGAGGGGAATAGCGCTTGATTCCAATTTTTTCACAGCTTCCCCGTCCGCGCCTTTCAAAGGAACGGGGATATTTCTTGATGGCGCGTCCACTCCTCCTTTGCCAAGGAGGGGAATCTGCTCTGCCCAAGCGTTCAGGCATAAAGCTCGCGGCTACGACCTTGCTTTGGGATTTTCTCTAAACTAGACCACTACCAAAAAAAGTTTTGGCTTTATGTGCCTCTTGTATTTCCTTCTGCTAATCTTTGAGCGGCAGCTATGGAAGGGACGCTCAAAGGCATTCATATCCTTGTCGTCGAAGACGATCCTGATACGCGCGAGCTCCTCAAGGTCTTGCTACAAATGCAAGGTGGTGCTGTAACGACTGCGGCGTCTGTGCCGGAAGCTCTCTCCGCTTACGACGTCTCGCCTCCTCATGTGATCGTCGCCGACATTGGGATGCCCGACTACAACGGTTACACGTTGATTGGGCGGGTTCGCGCGCGCGATCGCGAAAAGGGAAGTATCGTCCCAGCCATTGCCTTGACGGCCTACACAACCGCAATCGACCGCGATACCGTCCTTTCCGCAGGCTTTCAGGTTCATATGCCAAAGCCCTTCGAACCTGCCCGGCTGATCTCTGTTATTGCGGATCTGGCATCGAAATACAAATAAACCGGCTGAGGACCATGAAACAGTCTCACAACGATCGTGCGGGCACATAGAAAGCTTGTCTATCTTGCTTTCACGTTTTGGACGGTGGTCATCACAGTTCGCTACTCGCGAGCTGTATTGCAGAGTGTGGGTTCGCCTTTCAATGAAGGCGCTGACGTTGAGTGGCTGGTGGTATGGCTCGCAATAGCTGTATTCACGTGCCTCGCTATCACATTAAGACGTTTCCTCCATCTGGCCTTGGGCCTTCTCATCGCAGCCTGCCTGACAATCACGATCCTGAGCGGTGCGTTCATGTCGGCGGTGATGGCTTTATGGATATTTGTCTTGGCTTGGGCTTGGGGCCTCCGGATCTTGCAAGTGGCCAGGGTGCAAATAGAGGATGCGGTCGAGGCGGCTTCTGTTGCCGTCCCGCTAGGTTTGAATCCGGTTGATTCATTTACCGGCGCTGACGACGCACAAGCCAGGTTTAGGAATCTGGTTCCCGCTCATGGTTTCTGCTCCGGTGGTGGTTCTGAACCTGGTTTGGGCAGTTGCCCCGGAAGTTCAGTTCGACGCGATCAACTACCATTTGGCCGTTCCACGCATTTATCTGGACAATGCAGGATTCATTGATCTGCCGTAGTTCTTCCAGTCCTACTGCTTGCTCTGATCATGCAATTCCCAACGACATCGATTCAATTCTGGAATATCCCGGAACGCTTTCCGATAGCTGTCGCGTTAGGTAGAGAAACGAGGGAGCACTTCCTTGAACGTGCCCTGGGGGGCTACGCCACCGTCAAGTATTTAAATGAAGTCACAAAGGCGGGCGACCGCCTGCTCGGTGTGGATGTTGAACAGTTTCGATTTTATTTGAATGTGCCACTTGAAACGCTCGCGGGCTCTACCGGAGGCAGCATGTCGCGAACGGCCGCCGGGATGTCTCCTGACGAACGTTTGCTGAGAAGACTCAAGGAAGCCCGCTTTTCCCACATTCTCGTCCGTCGCGGCGCTCTCAAAGATCCGCCGGCCTGGTATCCCTACCTGAAGCCGGCCTTTCTGGACCAATTTACGGTGATGGAATCAGCGATGAGAGCACGCTTGTTTATCGACTGAAAATGTAGTCGCGGGCTTCAGCCCGCGTTCCGGTGCTTAAGCAGAATCATCCTGCCGATTCAATCCGAGTAATCCGTGCAATCCGCGGCTCACATCAACTATGATTCTCGCGTGATCGCTGCGCTTCTGGTGACTCTGATTCTCATCCTGCCATCCGCGGGTGTCGCTCATGACATCCCGGCGGACGTGACCGTCCAGGCTTTTCTCAAGCCGGAAGGGCAGTTGTTGCGCCTGATCGTCCGCGTGCCGCTAAAGGCCATGCTGGATATCGATTTTCCGAAGCGAGGGCCGGGCTACTTGGATCTCGCGCGAGTCGATGCTTCGCTTCGACACGCAGCGACGCTCTGGGTCTCCGATAGGATGGAGGTCTTCGAAGATGAGATCAGCCTCCCAGCGCCGAAGGTTGTCCAGGCGCGGGTCTCGCTGCAGTCCGACAAGTCATTCGGTTCCTATGAAGAGGCATTGGGGCACGTGACGGGGGCGCCGCTGCCGGATCAGACAGAACTCTTCTGGGATCAGGCATTGCTCGACGTCTTGTTCGAGTACCCCATTATTTCCGACCGCTCGCCGCTCTCGATCCGCTCGGGCCTGTCGCGGCTGGGGATACGAGTGGTTACTGTTCTTCGGTTTGTCGCACCGGGCGGCATTGTTCGTGCGTTCGAGTTCGTTGGTGATCCGGGACTCATCAGGCTGGATCCGCGATGGCATCAAGCCGCGCTGCGATTTGTCGAATTGGGGTTTCGGCATATTCTGGAGGGGACGGACCATCTGCTGTTCCTGCTTTGCCTTGTCATCCCATTACGGCGCTTCGGCTCCCTTATCCCGGTCGTCACATCATTCACGGTTGCGCACTCGATCACACTCATTGCGTCTGCGTATAACCTGGGGCCGGATGCACTCTGGTTTCCACCGCTGATCGAGACGTTGATTGCCATTTCGATTGTCTATATGGCGCTCGAAAACATCACTGGTAGTAATATCCGCCGCCGATGGATGATCACTTTCGGGTTTGGGCTTGTCCACGGATTCGGTTTCTCATTCGCTCTGCAGCAGACACTGCAATTTGCCGGATCTCATCTACTGACTTCATTGCTGTCGTTCAATGTCGGTGTCGAGCTTGGACAAATACTCGTCCTGGTGATTCTCATTCCCGCCCTGGAGATCCTATTTCGCTTTGCTGTCGCCGAGCGAATGGGGACGATCATCCTGTCGGCGATAGTCGCGCATACCGGATGGCATTGGATGATCGAGCGAGGCGAACGGTTAGGTCAGTTCCAGTTTCAGTGGCCCACCGTCAACGCGGCGCTTCTCGCGACCGTGATGCGTTGGCTCATGGTGATTGTGGTTCTTGTGGCTGTGATCTGGCTGGTGTCGACCGTTTTAGTTCAACGGGTCCGTACGGGTAAAGTTTCAAACTGATTGCGGCTTGAAGCTGCATACAATCTCCGGATGCTGCAACGCCGTTTCGACGTATCGTTTTGCCCTTTCGATGTATTGTTTCGTGTCAAAAGCTTCACCGGTGGTCTTCGCATTCCAGGTTAGTTCCTGCATCACAAAAGCGAGAGCGTGCAGGGCATCCTTGTCGGAAAAACCTTTGCCCCGCATGGACTGATAAAGCGATTGGATCTCCGGCGGATCGTTTCGGTCCAACTGCAGCTTAACTGCAGCGTCATTGTAGATGTGGACGAGAATATTGGTGGCGCGGGGGGTTTCTTCGATGTTTGTGCCCAGGCTATTCCAGAAATTCCGCCACTCGGGATGTTGCCTCATGCAATGCGCAAGAGCTGCCTCCTGGCCCTGCAAAGGGACGCCACGCACCTCCCTCTCCCATACCGAAGCGGCCCACGTGGCAAGCGTCAGATTTTGAAGTGACTTCTCGTTCATAATGGCCAACTCTCACTGTTATCGGCATTCTCAGACGCAACATTAGATTTTCCTAATCTCTTTGGCCTTGCCGGCCGATATGACAGGATATGCGAGTGCCTAAACAACCAAACGACGAACGACGTTCGGCGGATCGCATTGGTATTCCGTCGGAGCAGCCCGTCTACATTCAAACGGTGCTGGATGGGAAAGAAGTGGGTTTACTCGTCGAAAATTTCAGTACCGGCGGTGCATTGCTGATTTGTCCAGAGGGCTCAGACTCGCTCCAGGCAGGCAAGCACCTTCCGAATTGTCTGCTGGTCTTGCCGCAGTCCGGTCATATCCGGCTCAACGCGACTATTCGCTGGCACCTCTGGCCGAAGGTTGGCGTTCAGTTTGATTCGATCAGCGCCGACGCGCGTGACCGAATCTCCCGCTTCCTCCAGGCCATCGAAGTCTAGCCCAGGTCCCTTCAAACTTAGCTTCATATTCTCTGCCCCCAAAGGACGCTGAAAATTCGCGGGAGCGTGTGCTATATTGCGTTCCGAAAAAGGAGGAGACGTGAAAATACTGGTCTGTTTACTGGCTTTAATGATTAGCGTCCCCGTGTTCGCTCAAATCGCGCCGGCCCCTGCACCGGATCAGCAGGCGCTGCTTAAAAGCAGTGATGCCAGGCTTGCGGCGAACAAGAAACTGGTATACGACTTCTGGCGCGAGGTCCTCGAAGCCCGTCATCTGGACCTTGCCGAAAAGTACATGAAGGAAGACTATATCCAGCACAATCCCAACGCGGCGACGGGCATCAAAGGTTTTAAAGAGTATTTCGCGAGGCTTGGAGGTCCTCAGCCGATCCAGGCAACGATCAGGGCTCAGGTGATCTCCGTGATGGCCGAAGGCAATTTGGTCATGATGTCGCAGGTGCGCGAGTATCCGGATCCTAAAGACAGCACCAAAAAATACAAGACGACCTGGTTCGACGTGTTTCGGGTTGAGAATGGAAAGATTGCGGAGCACTGGGACTCCGCGCTTAAACAGTAAACCGGAATTTCGAAACGGAGGAAGAACCTGTACTGGCTTTGTCTCTCGGTACATGTTCCTTGACCGGATCGCAAAGTGCGGCTTATAGTCCTCCGAACATCCTTAGCGTTACGGAGGCAGCACATGACCCGTTCCCGCCGCGACTTTCTGAAGATTGGAGGCGTTGCGACTGCGTACGCCGCATTAGGCGCGCCTGCACTTGAGGCCGCTGGCGAGCCGGCCCTCGGTTTGATTTTTCCGCCCCTTAACTATCCGATTCCGCCCGACGCCAAGCGTCTCTACCCGACCGGAGTCCGGTTCCTTGGCAATGGCGTCGGTCTTCCAGGTGGCATGACTATTGAGGGCTATGAGGAAGCAATCCCGAGGGCCCTGCCTGCAGCGGAAGCGCTGGCTAAGGAGGGGGCGAAGGCCATCTCCGTATTTGGATCATCGCTGACATTCTATAAAGGCGCCAAGTTCAACGAGGAGTTGACGCAGAAGGTCACGAAACTAACCGGTCTGCCGGCCACCACGCAAAGCAACGGTCTCGTGGACGGCTTGCGCACTGCGAATGCCCGCCGCGTGGCCGTCGCAACCGCCTACACCGAAAGGGTCACCGAACGCTTGAAGCTCTTTCTTGAAGAGCACGGTTTCCAGGTAGCTTTCGCCAGGGGACTTGGCTATGAGCGCATACCGGAAGGAGCGGCCACTCAGGAAATCTTGTTCAAGTTAGGTGTGGATGTCTACGCCAACTCCAGTAAAGCGGATGCGCTGGTGATTTCCTGTGGTGGATTGAAGACACTCGATCTGATCGTGCCTCTCGAGAATCAAATCAAGGTTCCGGTGGTGTCTTCGACGCCGCACGGTTTGATGAATGGCGTTCGCCTGCTTGGCATCAGTGCCCGCGTACACGGCTTCGGAATGGTCCTGGCAAAGGCCTAGAAACGCTGAACGCGGGCTAAAGCCCGCGTTCATTGCGGCTTCGGTGCTGTTCATATTTACTTATTCCAGGGCGAAGCGTGATAATCGTCGAGCACGGTGAAGATGAAAAGGAGATTTCAGATGAATCATCGATTTCTCGTTTCGGTAAGTGGTTTGACCATCCTGATCGCGGTCGTGTTACTGGCCACTCTGCCGGCGGCCGGCCAGGCTCCGTCGGCCGCAGCGAGAGCGAACCGAACGACGACGGCGAAGGCCTACACTCCGGCTCGCACTCCTGACGGGCAGCCGGATCTGCAGGGGTTTTGGACGAACTCGACATACACGCCCCTGGAGCGGCCCAAGGACGTCACGAAAGAGTTCTATACAAAAGAGGAAGCGGCCGAAATTGTAAAGCGGGCAGCTGAACGCGAATCTGAACAAACCGAACCCGGGACCATTGCCGACGTGCACTACGATTTCACTCAGTTTGGGCTGGACCGGAACCAGAGCAAGTTCGCAGAGAACCTGCGAACTTCGCTCATTGTCGATCCGCCCAATGGCAGAATTCCTCCTTTGACCGCCGAAGGACAGAAGAGAGCCGCCGAACGCGCAGAGGCAGCGAAGCGAGTTGGGCGCTGGGATTCCGCCCAGAGCAATGACCTTGACGATCGTTGCCTCATCATGGTTGGCGCCGGGCCGCCGATGCTGAACACGGGCTATAACAGTAATTATCAAATCGTGCAGGCCCCGGGATACGTGATGATTCTCGTCGAGATGATCCATGACGTTCGCATCATCCCCCTGGACGGGCGCCCGCATGTGTCACAAAACATCCGCCAGTGGATGGGGGACGCACGCGGACATTGGGAGGGCGATACGCTGGTCGTCGAAACAACGAATTTTAACGGCAAGAATCCCTTGAGAGGATCCAGCGAGAACATGCGTGTGATGGAACGGTTCACTCGTGTGGATGCCGACACCATCCTTTACAAATTCACCGTCGAAGATGAGTCAACGTGGACGAGAACCTGGTCCGCAGAGCTTCCGATGAAGAAGACAGTGGGGCCGCTATTCGAGCATGCCTGTCACGAGGGAAATTACGGGTTGTACAACACGCTCGTCGGAGCTCGGCTCGAAGAGAAGAGGGCCGCCGAAGAAGCTGCGAAGAAGGGATCGAAATAAGGCGCCGAAACTTCGTGCGCCACAACGCAGAAATTTTGTGTCTCGGCGATGCGAACGCGGGCTAAAGCCCGCGACTACATGCTTAGGCGAAAGGTTGTCGCGATATGTAGCCGCGGGCTTTAGCCCGCGTTTTTACCTAGAAGCTGTACCTCAGCGCAAACTGCATGATGCGCGGAGAGTCAGAAGTTCTCAATTGACCGAAGAGCCGGTTGGTGACGTCGCGAAATGTGTCGTAGACCGACGCAAGGTTCGGGACGGAAATGATAGGCCGGAAGCTGTTGGGGACATTAAACACCTCCCATCGGAAATCGAGGCGCTGGCTTTCCTTTTCGGACGGCCCGAGTGATCACCGATGGGGTCGCCTCCGAGATAGACAGCGGGCTGATTGTTGATGTTCGTGCCATTCCTCGCGAAGTCGTTATTGTTCGCTGCGACGATATTCACATAGGTGCCCGTCGAGTAGCGGTAGATCGTCGACAACTGCCAGCCGGACGCGGCGTACCGCAGCGTGTTGTTCTGAAACCTCGGCATCTCGAGGACTGAGGTCAAGTTCACGACGTGACGGCGGTCGGCCAGGCAGTTGCCGCGGCCCCGATCGCGGTCGCCAACGTAGGGATTGGGGATGGCCGGATTCGCACCCGTATCGCCGCCTTCGTTGCCCTGGAACGGACCGATGCAATGGGACCAGGTGTAATTCCCGGTGACCGTGATGCCTCGCGCAGCGCGCTTGCGTGCTTCAAGCAGCAGGCCGTTGTAGCTGGCATTGCCGCCACTCTGGATTTCGACAAGGTTGGCCACGTACTGCCCAGTCTGCTGCGGATCAATAAGCGAAAGGCGCCGCCTCGGATTCGTGTTGAGGGTGGTCGAGCAGACAGCGCCTGGGGCAGGCGCCCCCGTCGGTGTGAGTGTTCTAAACGTGTAGCCTTGCACGAAACAGTTAGCATTGGCGTCGGAGTTACCAGGGAAGTAGATCGCCGGATTCAACTGCTCCGAACCCAACATATGGATCGTGTGACTACCCAAATAGTTTGCGGACACGAGCCAGTCGTTTGCAAGCTGGCGCTGGATGGACAGGTTCCAGTTCTGCACCTGAGCCGGACGGATATTACTCATAGTGGTGAACCCTCCAAATGGGACGAACGACGCGTCGGGACCGAGCCGCACAGGGAATGGGTTGCCGCCGGGTACTGTTCCCCACGGGTCGCCGAAGCTGGGATTGACCAGTGTGGTACTTGATCCAAAGGGCGGAACGATTCCGGTCCACAGGTGATACTGCGCGTTTGGATAGTCGTATCCAATCCCGCCCGAAGCTCGGACTGAGGTGCGGCCATCTCCGTTCACGTCCCAGGCGAACCCAAACCGGGGCGCAAATTCCCACAAGTTCCGGTCTCGGCCAGTCTTGCCGGGAAAGCCCGGATCTCCGGGAAAAGAGAAGCCCAGCGGCGCTTTCGTAAATACGGTGCTGCGGGTACCAGCCGCGCGACGCTGTTCGCTATAGGTTGTGACTCGGCCGAGAGTAAGAGTCTCGGCGAGATCGGGTTCCCACCGCAACCCGTAGTTTAAGGTCCAACGCTGACTCAGTTTCCAGGTGTCAGCCAGGTAGAGCGCCGTGTACCATTTCCGCATGTAGTCCGTATTCGGCGTCGACTGCGTAAATGTGCTAGGTCGTCCGAGCAGAAAGTCCGCCATCGGAAATCCGGTAAATTGGCTGCCGAACGTAAACGAACCCGATGAGGTGACGTTCGCATTGGAGTTGGAATCGATCCACTCCAGCGCGCCCCCAATCGCCCACTGGTGAGCCCCACGGGACAGGCTCGCGTCCATATTGAGTCCGCTCGAGAACGTCCGGTAAGTCGAATCATTCGCTGTTCCCCCACCGAGAGCGAAGCCCGGGTCATTCACGGTGAGCTGCAGGTATTTCGGTTGGTAGCCGCTGTAGTAATTTTTCACGCCGATGTCGCCGAAGTTGAAGAATGCCGCGCCCAAACGCTGAATGTCCGTGTAGTTGGCAACGAGGCGGCTCGACAGCACGGTCTGGGGGCTGACCAGCCAGGTGTCCCCAATCGCGTAAGACTGGGCCAGATTGCTTCGGCCGCGGTCGAACGTGGTCAGCAGATTGTCCGGCGCTAACGCATACGGCACCGGTTGGCTTTCCTTAGTAAATAATACCCGTCCGATTAGAGAGTGCGCCGCGTTGAGCTGATAATCCGTCTTTCCCACGTATTGCCCGGTGTTGATCTTCGCCGGAACCCCGATGATCACCAGACCGCAGGGATCGGTCGGCTCTGGAAGCTTCTTGACCAGGTTTAACGCTACTGGATCGAACGATGACGGACTAATGCGATTGTTGACGAAAGGCGTGTTCAACGTTACGGACCGGCCGCAGGCCGGGGAGGTCACGGTCGTGAAATCGCCCTGCAACATCGCCGGCGTTGGAACCCAGCGCTGGAGATTGGAAGGATCCGAACGTTCCGTTGTGCCCTGATAGCCGCCGAAGAAAAATAGCTTGCCGTGAACAATCGGGCCGCCCACTGTTCCACCAAACTGGTTCCGTTTCAGCGTGCTGTGCACTTTGTTCCCCGTCTGAGGGTCAACCCGTGCGAAATATTCCGTGGCGTT
>QHXC01000169.1:18331-20905 GCA_003222815.1 Acidobacteriota bacterium
GTCCCTGAGCGGCGGACAGCGCACCGGTTTCTACCTTGAACTCCTGTAACGCATCAGGGAACGGCAGTGGCAGGCTCAAGTTGTCGTAGGGATTGTTGTGCATCGCCCCATCCAGCAAATAGGCCACACCGCTCGGCAACCCGCCGGCCACCGAAATTGCCGCCTGCCCTTGCATGCTTCGCGGAGATGAGGCATAGGCGGGGACGTCGACAGCCCCACCGCCCAGAGTGATCAGCTCGGTAACCATCCTTCCGTTGAGCGGCAATTCGAGGATCCGCCGGAACTCCATGGTCTGGCCGACTCCCGTGGTACGCGTTTCGACCAGCGTTGCGTTGGCTTGCACTTCGATCTGCTGGGATTGTTGACCTACATCAAGGGTCGCGTTGATGACGGGATTGCTGTTGACCTCGAGCACAATTCCCGTCTGGACAAACGTACGGAATCCCGGCAGGGACACTTCCAACCTGTAAGGACCGATAGGGAGGTTGGGCAATACATATGCGCCGGTCTCGTTACTGACTGTGCTACGGGCGATTGCCGTCTCTGTTTGTGTTGCTCTGACTTCCGCGCCAGGCAAAACTGCACCCGTCGTATCCTTCACTGTGCCGCTGATCTGTGCGGTTGATCCTTGTCCCCAGAGACTCGCGCCGACAAGGATAAACATTACGAATAGACGAACAAGACATTTGACGATCTCTTTCATATCGATCTCCTCCCCCCTGAATCGAGAACAAGTAGACAAGATACGACTCGCAACTTTGTGATTTAAGATGAACAAACGCTACTACCGTTCGGCGTGAAAAGTCAATTTGAGGGCCGGCGCGGGCTTCAGCCCGCGTCTGTACTGATCCCAAGGAAATCAGCCGAGTAGCTCATCCACTTTGAAAACGACATCAGGAAATGCCGCCAACGAGATGGATTCGCCCCGGTGGACGGTGAGAGAGGTCGAGTAGGTTTTCGGACCAGGATCGCGATAAACGAGGATCACATCGTTTTGAAGATTTTCGATCCAGAGTTCAGAAACGCCGGATTTTGCGTAAAGCGGCATTTTCCGATTGCGATCGTAACGGAGAGTTGTATCGGAGACTTCGACAACGAGAAAGGTATTTTCTGGAGAGATGCGCTCGCTTGCATAGTAATCGTCGCGTGGCCTGGCAAGTACGATATCTGGCTGCGGCTCAGTATACCGGCTCAAGAGAACCGGATTCTGTACACTCACCATTACCTTTCCGGCCAGCCTGGCCGCAAAGAGTGCGGTGGCCCGATTCACACAAGCCACGTGCCGGCTGCCCACAGGACTCATCTCGATGATCTCGCCTTCGATGAGTTCGAGACGGGCTTCTTCACCAAAAATGCCGGCTTCTCCCATCCGGTAGTACTCGTCGACCGTGAACAATTTTTTGGTGACTTCAGTTTCCATAAAACCGCTGAACCAAGAGAATAACGCATCGCAGGTTTTGCCGCACGTACTCCGTGCAACCGGCGTGCCGCTGCAAATCGTTGATCGACGGTGGATCCTCGGCGAATCGACGGAAATCAAATCGCCAGGTCGGCGATTTCGAGGGAGGCTAACGCACCATTCTCCATCGTGCGATTAGGCGCCACCTTCTGCTTCACACCGCTAGGTTTCTTTCGAGACTTCCCGTGCCGTTTCCGGCGAGTCAGCGAGTAGTTGCAGCAGAGCCTCATAGTTCATCGGCTTCGTGAGGTGGACATCAAAACCCGCGGCCTTACAGCGGCGCCGATCCTCTTCCTTACCCCATCCGGTCAGAGCGATAAGCAGAATGTGCTTACCCCAGGGTTGCTCGCGGATCATTCGGGCGGCCTCATAGCCGTTCATGTTCGGCATGCCGATATCCAGGAACACGATATCCGGAAGAAACAGAGCCGCAGTCTCCACAGCCTCGACGCCGTCACTGGCGGTACGCACTTCATAGCCCTTTAAGCTCAGCAGGAGAGAGAGCGATTCCGCGGAATCCAGATTGTCGTCCGCGACCAGGATTCGCCTGTCCGTGGCTGTCTTTGTTTCAGCGCTGGACGCTGGTGGTTGGCTCTGACCCAACTCAACGGGCTCGGACAGAACGGGCAGCCGGACGACTAATTCGCTCCCCTGGTTAATCCCGGCGCTGTGGGCTTCCACCGTTCCTCCGTGCAGTTCGACCAGACGGGCCACGAGAGTGAGGCCTACACCCAAACCGCCTAGAGCTTGAGTCCGCAGATCCACTGCCCGATAGAACATTTGGAAAAGCTGGTGCAAACTCTCCGGGGGAATGCCGACGCCGTTGTCCTTGACACGAACCACTACATCGCTTTCCTCAAGTTGTGCCTTTAGCGAGAGGCGGCCGCCGGCAGGCGTGTATTTGGCGCTGTTGTTGAGCAGGTTCGTGAAAACCTGCGTCAGGCGAACGACGTCGCCTTCCAGGCGAACAGGATGCCGCGGCAGCGACACAGTCAGAGTGTGGCCTTGTTGATCGATAAGAGGCCGGCTGGCTTCTATAGCTGCACTCACGGCTTCCGCTAGCTCCATTTGCTCTTTGCGGAGTTCGAAGCGATTTCGTGAAATGCGGCTCACGT
>QHXC01000586.1 GCA_003222815.1 Acidobacteriota bacterium
CGTACTGCGGCGCGTTCTAGCTGGGCTCTTAGGGCTTCCGTGCTGCGGTTGGCCACGTAGTGCTCCACTGCCGTTTTGATGAACTTGCTGCGCATACCCGGCTTGGCCAAACGGTCGATGGTTTGGATCGTGGCTGTCGGCAGAACAATGTTGATGCGTTTGCTCATGGGAATTAAGACTTAATGCTTATATACACATAATAGACACACTGATTGTGTATGTCAAATTTACCGCTGATTTTTCTTGTTTGGGTGAGGTTGACCAGACAGCTGCAACATTGCTTTTCCTTAATTGACATAAGACCCAGACTCGGGCAATCTCGGGTCACGCAATATTTGGCGAACCCCGCTTGTTTTTCCGATCCTCAACCCGTCCGTTTCGAGCGGGAAGCCAAACAGCCCCTCATACCAGGAAGACTACGAACTGCCGAGAGTCGCCAATTGCGCATCCCCACATTCCTTGATGATTGTGAGGAAGCGCATCACCTCGTCCTTGCTCACAAACGGATGCGGATCGCCCGGCTTGCGGTACGGTAATGCACGAATCTTCTCCAACGCCATGTCATACCCGGGATGGATCGTCAGGTATACGTCGGCGCCGGCCTTATTCGCGATGTCCATGAACCGGGCCGTGGATGCGCTCCAGGTCTTGATGACTGCCTCCAGAGTCGGACCGTTCCGAACGCCGTGACCGTAGAGATTCGGGTTGATACCTCCCCATACCGCGCCAAGATGCCGCTGGTTTCCGTCCTTCAGCGGAACCAGTACGGAGATCGTACCCGGCGTGTGTCCCGGAGTGACGTAGATAGTCAGCGTGGTATCGCCGAGCGTCAGCTTCATGCCATCTGTCGCGACCATATCTTTCTTTGGCTTCAGCTCGGTAGGATCCGGGCTGATCTCGATTCCATGCCAATCGGCTTCGGATACGATAAGGTGCGCTTTGTAAGTATCCTGAATATATTTTGAGCCCCAATAACGATCGCTATGAGCGTGAGTGAGGATCAAATATTTGATCTGCGCCGGATCCTCACCCAGCTTTTTGAGCCCATCGGTGATCAATTCTTTCGCGCTGAAATTCATGCCGGAATCGATCAGGATGATCCCCTCGGATGTTTTGACCGCCCAGGTGGAGTTACCGAATACCTGCGGAGTACTCAAGGAATCCGCATGGCTGCCCAGCCAATACAGGTTGTCAAATACCTTTGCGGGCGGAAAGTACCACTCCGAATGAGGTGGAACTTTCACGGATGCAAGCACTGTGCTGCCCGGAGCGGGATCCTTGGCCGGCGGATTCTCGTCGCGCGCTTTTCCCGTCAATGCGGGTCTGCAAACTGTTTCGTACAAGGCTGTGAGGTCGTGCCCAGGCCGATATGCCGCGGCCTTGGCGATGTCGATGTGTTTTTGAGCTGCCGCATTGGGGCCTGCAGCGCTGGCGAAATTGAGAATCCAGCCCGCCAACACGAAGGCGACGCAAAACAGAGCGATGCGATAACGTTTCATTTCTGACTCCTTTGTAGCGTAAGTCTACGAATTACCAGCCGGCGGAGCAACTTCCTCGATTGTGAATGGACTCGGGCTTCGCCTGCGGACGTACCCGGGCGGAAGATGTTTGTTTGGTTTTTCTTGCGGGTCGCCGAACTCCTGCCACAATCTCGCCTTGGACAACCGCTTCGGGAGGGCTGTATGCGCCGTTTGCTCATCTGCCTCTTCTCTTCCTTTTCATTGTTCACAGCTGTCGACCTGCGAGCCGAGCAAGCGGGATCCACGGCACCCGCCAATGGCAGCCTCATTGTCCCCAACGACAATCGGATCGCCGCCGGCGTTACAGTGAATGGCGTGCTTACTCTGAAGCTCGTCGCGCAGCTTGGCGGCTGGCAGCCCGAAGGGCCGCAGGGCCGCACGCTGACGGTTCAAGCGTTTCGCGAAGAGGGACGGCCGCTCACGATTCCGGCGCCGCTCGTCCGCGTGCCCGATGGAACGCAAATCCACGTCTCGATTCGCAACGACATGGCTGGAACCACGCTGACAGTCTTCGGCATGCGAGAACGGCCGGCGACGTGGGCCGATGCAGGATTGGAGGTGCCAGCCGGGGAAACGCGTGAAGTCCGGTTTGGGGCTGGCCAGCCAGGTACGTATCACTACTGGGCAACGACGCCGCTGGCGTTGAACGGAAGAAGCCTTCCGGTGCCGGCGCCTGCTCCCGGGCCCTACACGATGTCGCTTCGACAGAACGTGCCGAATCGACTGCGGTTGATCAACATCACCCCGGATAACGTAGCGCTGACGTTCGTACTCACTGACGGGTTCAGGACGGTGAACTAGAAACCGGTGGCGAAAGACGGCGCCGATCTTCCTTCGACACAAACCGCGGCTCGTGAGGGCCGATGCCATAAATCGCCGAGCTCATTTCTTTCGCTTATCCTCCGATTTCATAGCGTCCGACTTTTGGGCCGCCCGTTAAAGTGTTCGCGCAATTAC
>QHXC01000170.1 GCA_003222815.1 Acidobacteriota bacterium
GTCCAACCACGCATCTGCTCGCTCGAAGACTGTGCCGACTGGGTCACCAACTAAGAGTCCAGCGTCGCCGTCGTAAATTGCAGTCCAATTGTTACGTTGAGAAAGGTTGCTCCCGTTGTATGCCTCTTGTCGCGGCAGAACGGGTGAAATTTGCGGCAGTTGTCGTGAATTTCTATACGACTTGTGGATTGTCGAGGTGGATCATAATTTCCCTCCTATACTCGCGTGGCCTCATGTGTGCATGTTCCTTGAAGGCACGTTGGAAGGTTCTCAGATCCTGGAACCCAACAGCGAAGGCAATGTCGGAGAGGGACTGATACTCGGCTTGTATGGCGTCCATCGCTTTGCCAATTCGGACGACGTCCATCCATTCTTTGAAACCGATGCCCACTTTCTTGCGGAAGACTTTGGAGAAGTGTTTGGCTTCTAAGCTGGCGATGGCCGCGGCCGCTGCTAAGGAGAGCGGCTCGGCATAACTGATCTCGAAGTGCTCACGCACCTTTCTTAACGATGGGTAATAATCGAACGCTTTTGTGTTAATCGGCCTACTTGACCACAACACAGCACTCTCCTAATTCATCGTTCGCAAAACGAAGCGTCAATCCCCGTCTATACCTTTGTTAAATCACAACGAAGACCGCCGCCTTCGACTCAGACGCACGAATGGCTACTCTGTCTGTGGTCGTGTGTGCTTTGTTGTGATCCGTCCGTTTGCTTAAAAGAGGGCGGCAAGACCCGAAAAAAATACATATCGCGCTAATAAATAAAAATTCTCACTGGACGTCGAAATAAGTGGTTCCGGACCAGTGTCCAGATGTGCAACGCGAATGTCCTTGCCGTTCAAACCTTGGTTCCAAAGCGCGGGTACATGCAGGAAATCGATCCCCCAGGTGGTTTTCGATGAAAGTTTCGCCGCTGCAACTCGAACCGGCCGTATCAGCGTAGGCTTCATAGCCGCTTCCACAGCCTCAACCTCTTCATCGGCGCGAAGGCTGGTCAACCCTTCGTAGTTCACAGTTCCCAACATTAACGCCGAGGGTAGCGGTGCAGTGCGTACCTAAATATGTTTGAGGCTGTAGCGAAACTGGAGATAATCTTGTTCAAAAATCCAGAAGCGCGGCATCCGCTGAAAGGAGGTTTTAGTGAGCATCATTAAACATGTTTTGTTCTCGCTCCTCGTATTCACAACGCCGCTTGTGGCGCAGCAGAATCCGGATTTTCATCGTGAGTTTCCGGCGTTCAAGATTGCGGGGAATCTCTATTGGGTCGGAACGGCCGATCTCGCTGTTTATCTGATCAACACGCCGCAGGGAAACATTCTGATCAATTCGGATTTCCCTGAGGATGTGCCGCTCATCAAAAAGAGCATCGAGCAGCTTGGCTTTAAATACAGCGATACGAAGATCCTCCTCGCCAGCCACGCGCATGGCGATCATGATGCGGCGGTGGGTCTCATCAAGAAAGACACCGGCGCGCGGCTGATGATCATGGATGCGGACGTTGCCGAAACGGAAAGCACCGCCCCGGGACGCCCTGGCGCTCACGTCGATCGCGTGCTGCATGATGGAGACACGGTTGAACTTGGCGGCTCGAAGCTGACGGCTCACCTGACTCCCGGCCATACAAAAGGCTGCACGACATGGACCATGCAGGTCGACGAGGGCGGACGTAAACTGAATGCGGTGATCATCGGCAGTCCGAATGTGAATCGCGGCTACATTCTGGTCGGCAACAAAAACTATCCGCAGATCGCCGACGACTATGTGAAGACGTTCAAGGTCCTCAAGAGCCTGCCTGTGGATCTGTTTTTAGGCGCGCACGGCGCCTATTTCGGCTTGAAGGCAAAGTACGAAAAGATGAAAAGCGGCGGGCCGAATCCATTTATCGACCCCGCTGGCTACAAAGCGTACGTCGGAGAGCGCGAAGCCACGTTCATGAAAGAATGGCAGCGGCAGAAGCAGAATCCTGGATCGCCGGCCCCGTAGGCGCCGGATGGCGGGCGCAAGCCCGCCGTGACGCGGGCTAAAACCAGCGACCACGCTAGCGTTTACGAATGGTGGAAGTTTTCTACCTGGTGGAGCTACTCTCAGAAAGTCAATTGAACTTGCATCGTAATCTTCCGATTGTAGGTCCCGTTACCTGGATTAAAGGTGCCATTCGCGAACATACCCTGTAAGCTCAGCGGCTTTCCAAAGAACGGAGAAGTCAGGTTGCCATTCGGCGCCGCAAAATTGGGATGATTGAGCGGATTGATCGCGTATACGCCGAACGTCAGATGGTACTTCATGGGAATCGCTGGGCCTGGAGCATTTGGAGTTGCTCCGGGACCGGCAGCGATGCCACTCGCATCTCCAGGCGACTCCTTTTTGACGAAGTCCCATGTCCGCGATACGCGCAATGTCATATTGCTGCTACTCGGCCCACGTCCAAAATTCTTGGGGATCATCGGCGTACCTGGAGCCGGTAACAGGTCGAAGCAGCCGAATTGAGGAACGTATTTCAGCGTTGCGCCTGCGCATGCCGCCGGAGACAGGTTCGCCAGCGCGGGCCGCTGAACTGCCGCACCGTCGCCTGACGGATCGGGGAGACCCGTGGTGATGTTGTACACCGGGCCGCTCGTATAGATGAAGAGCGTGTTGACCATCATCTTTAATGGCAGGGGGAAAGTCGGGCCCAGCGTCAAACGATGACGGATATCGCCGAAAGCCGGCGCCCAATCCGCCCGCAGATTGTATGGGTCTGCCGCCAGTCCATCGAAATCGGCTTTAGTCGAGCTTAGTACGTACGATCCGAAGAAAGAGAGCTTCTTGTAATTTATTGTTGGGTTGATGACGAATTGTTGTTGCTCCGCCAGCGCGCTTGATTCCGTCATCATTCGAACCGTGCTATCGCCGAATGGAAAGAGGTTCGTCCGGGGAAGCCGGGCATTGATATCTCGTTGCCGCAGAAAGTGCACTGCCCGCAACCTGTAATAGTTCACGCTAAAGCGCACGTACTTGTTGATCTGCCGATCCACTCCCGCGCTTCCGAAAATCAATTGCGGCGCCTGGATGGTGTTCGAGAGCAATTGCACGGTCTGGGGTTGAAGGCTGCTTCGGAGAGAACTCAATGACGGGATGTTCGGGAAGAAGTCCGGATTCGTCAACAGATATGACTGTTGCGTGAGCCCGTTGTAGCGGATGGAATTTAAAATCGTGAACTCACCGACGCGTTGGTAGAAGCGGCCGCCTCCGAAGCGCAAGACAGTCTTTGCTGGAGTGCTTCCTTTGCCATCGATTCCCCACGCGATGCCGAAACGCGGAGACCAATCTCTGGCGTCGGGAATGTTGGTCTGCATTTCGTACCGCGCTCCATAGCTGAGTGTGAAGTTCGGTCGAAGTTTCCAGTCGTCGTTAAAAAATGCGCCCAGATCGACCTGCGTGACGCGGGTCAACGGATTACCCGTATTTAAACTAAACAATGATGCGCCCCCGCTGGCCGCACGGATTTCGGCAGGGGAAAAAGTGTGCTGCTCTAGGAGCAAGGTCCGCTGATATACGTCCAGCGCGGTGAGCTGCACGGATGTCCCTGCGATGGGCTGGTCATTTGCATCGAGCGCCGGCCCGCTGCCGCCGAAGAACGTGAACGTTCCGTTGAAATTGTTCATCGACGTGTCGTTGTTGAACGATTGGCGCAGGCGTGCGCCCCACTTCAACGTATGAGGTCCATGATTGAGAATGGTCAGGTTCGACAATTCCCATCGGTTTGTCTCGTTATAGGATGTGCCCGCAGTGGCGCTTCCGCCTGTGAATGCGTCCTGCACCCAAATCGAAGGGGATAAGCCCGCGCCTGTGCTGGATCTGGTGGAACGTGAGAACTGGAAGCGCGTCTCGTTGACAAGCATCGGATTCAACAGCGCAGTTTCTGTCACCTGAAGCGTGTGTCCCGCGGTTTTCTGGTTGTAAGCCGTTTCGGCCAGCCGAAAACCGCCGGCTCCGATGTTGTCGAAATCTTGCCGCGAATCTTCGTAGCGGACGATGAGCGTGTGGTTGGCGTTGATTGCAAAATCGAGCCGCGGAACAAGACTGGTGAACCTTTGAGGAGTCGCCAGGGCCTGATTCACAAGCTGCCGGTTAAGGCTGCTGTTCAGATTGGTCGCCAGGATGAATGCGTTCTCGGTAATGTCGCGGTGGTTGAAGTCCAATGTAAAGGATGCTTTGTTCCTTTTGATAGGGCCGCCGATATTGCCGTTCCAGAGCAGGTTCTTGTACGGCGGCAATGATGATGATTGCACGTACAGCGGACTTCGCGTGTTGAAGTCTTGATTGTTAAATTGCGTCGAGAACTGACCATGTACAGTTTCGCCTCCGGGCTTCGTCAAAATCTCCACGCGTCCATTGCCGGGCTGATCGTACTCGGCGGAAAACGGGTTCGAGTTGATCCGAATTTCACGAATCGAAGATTTCGGAGGAACCCCGCCTGCAAATCCATCCGTGTAGATCTGGCCGCCTTGAGGGCCGACTCCTGGTCCCGCCAATGCTTGCAATTGTTGAGCAAGCTCGTCCGGATCATCCGATAGCGCGTCGAGTTCGCTTTTCCCGAGCACCGTTGCGGAAGCATTCGAGTCCGGATCCGTACTGACGGCGGCAGCGGAGTCTTCTTCCACAGTTACGACTTGCGGTTGTCCTTCGACCCTGAGTTGGACATTGAGAGTAGTCGGACCGCTGACGTTGAATGCCTCCTTTTGATCGGCTTTGAAAGCAGGAGCTGTAATTTGAATGTCGTATCGGCCCGGCGGGAGTCCCGTAAATGCATATAGTCCGTTTGCATCGGTTGTCTCAGTCTGTTCACCAGACGGACCGCGCAGTTGTATAGCGGCCCGCGGAATACGCGCGCCGGAAGGATCGGTGATGATCCCGCGGAGACTGGCCGGCGGCGGATTCTGAGCGAGTGACCGGCCAGGAATGCAAACGAATAAGGCGCAGGCGTAAATAAAAGATGCAACAGTTCCGGCGATGACCCTCATCGAAGCCCTTTCTGTTTCGTGGAATGCTATGGAAGTGCAAGCACGTCCAACCCGCCACTGCCACCCGCCCCGAACACCAGCGTTCCGCCTCTGCCCGATGGCGTAGTTGCCATCCGGATCAGCAGATCCGCGTTGGTGACGAGCAAAATGGCCGTGACTTTGTCGGTTTCCAATCCTTTCGTGCTGGAAACGACAATGGATGTGCCCGGTTGGACATCCTCAACCCTTGCGGCCGGCAGTGTGTCGATGAGTTGCCCAACGCTGCCAGGGGGACCGCCGCGGCCATCTATGGGGTTCGGCATTTGCTTGATGACGGAATCAGACGTCACCTTAATGAGGAGCGGTCTTCCAGTGCCAAGCTCCTTGACGCTGATTTCTCTTGAACGAGGATCGACGGACACCACCGAACCCGCTTTTGTCAGGAAAGTTCCGAAGACGACCTCTTCCGCGTCCACCTTTGACCCATCGGCGCTCTTTTCGCCGCGAGCCCGAATTTGATCGCCAATGCTGAGGTCATCCAGCTTGCTCGGTTCGGCATCGGCAAATTTCACGCAGTCGGGAGGGTACCGTCGAAATTTCGTCTTATCGGAGACGGTGATGGTTTGCTGGATATCACCTCGCGGCGTTTTGACCTTGAGCAAAATCTCATTTCCATTTTTCGCGGAAACAATGCCGCTAACGCCGCGTTTAATCCAGTCTTGGCGATCGGCTTCACCGCGCCTGGCAATGTCGGCCGCAGACATCACCACAATGCGCAAAAGATCGGAACCATTCGATGCCAACGTGACAAGCACGCGATCCGCGACGGCCACTTCGGACAGGCCAATCGCTACCGCGTTTCTCAAGTTTGTTTCTCCAGGCGCGATCTTCTGTACGATCGTGTTCGCTAGCAGTCTCAGCGGGACCGGCGCCGCATTATCGGGCTTGAGCTCGATCGTCTTCGACTCCGCATTGATTGACGTAACGGTACCGAGGAGGGACTTTGCGGTTGAAGTCTGAGCTGCAGCAAGGAAACTGGAGAATAGAATCAGCGCCAATGCCCTGATCAAGGCGTCTCTCATGGATCTCTCCTGCACGAGATACGAATGGAGCAGATGAGAATTTCAAACGGTTATGCTGTCCTCTTGAATAAGACGCAAGATCTCAAAAAAAGTTCCGGAATTTTTCTATCGTTGGCTATCCAAACGGCGCGCACACATGCGGGCGCTTCTCCTTTCGGATGAGAATTGAGAATTGGGAATTGGGAATTGAACATTGGTCAGATCCTCCCGAGCCCGCATTCTGCCAAGTCATTTTTGCGTGAGCCCTAAGGGATCGACGGCGCTACATATTGAAGCGTGTAGTTCAGGATCCACACGAGGAAAAGAACGATGGGAACGTGCACCACAAATTGCAGAGTGGAGTAACCCACAATATCGCGGGCTTTCAAACCCAGGATTCCCAGCAGCGGCAACATCCAGAAAGGATGGATCAGATTGGCCAGCGCTTCGGTTGCATTGTAAGTCTGGACGACCCAGCCCAAATGGACGTGAAGGGTTTTGCCGGCGTCCAACATATAAGGCGCTTCGATCAGCCATTTTCCGCCGGCGGACGGCACGAACAGGCCGAGCACTGCCGAGTAGATCCCGACCAGCACAGGAAACGTGTGCTGCGTTGAGACGGTGACGAAGAAATGCGCCAGCTCTTTTGCAAGCCCGGATTCCGTCATCATCTTCACGATGCCGGCGTACAGTGGATATTGAACGAGAACTCCTGCCACCGAGGGTACGGCCGCGCTCACGGCCTGAACGAAAAAGCCCGGCCGCCAGTGCAGGATGAGTCCAACGATCAGAAACGCGAAGATGTAATGGTTGAGCTCGAGTAGGCTGCTCAGCCCTTTGTCGGCCATTTCGCGGATGAGATAAGCGGCGCCAAGGGCGGAAATCAACAGGGTCAACAAAGGACTGTATTCAAGCCATTCCCCAGGCTTTTCCGGTTTGCCGCTTTGCGTTGCGGCAGGCTCGTATTTCACGCCCATATCTTCGATGGAGCGTGCATGTGCGGTGGCCGGGTGCGAATAGTAGGCGATTGGCATGGAGATGAGGATCAGGACAGCGGCGATCAATACGCTTTGCCACAAGCCGAGCGTCTGCCCTAACGGAATGACTCCGCTAATCTGCATTATGGATTGAGGCAAAGATGCCGGCGCCGCCATGATCAGAGCCGCTGAAGAGGAAAGGCCCAACGCCCACACGCTGCCGATTCCCAGGTACGCCGCTGCGCCAACGGCGCGATAATCTGCGCCCTTCACGCGATGTGTCACTTCGCGCGCCAGCAGGCCGCTGAAGATCAGGCTGAAGCTCCAGGAAATAAGCGATGAGAGCATCGAAAACAATGCGACAAACGCAGCCGCAGACTTTCCGTTCTTTGGGACATGAGCCATCCGGCGGATGATGAAGTAGACCGGCGGGGCAGTAGCGACGGCGTAGCCCGTGACGATGATCATTGTCATTTGCATGGTGAAGGGGACCAGATCCCAGAATCCGGCGCCGAACCATTGCGCGGTCTGAATTACGGGGCTGCCGATGGCGACGCATGCCGCAAACACGATACCCACACCGGCAAGCGCCAACGCAAATGCGTCAGGAAACCAGCGCTCGAACCACTCGGTGAGCCGCAGGCCCATGGCGGGCAGCCAGGAGCCGGCGGATTTTTCGTCGGGCGAGGTTGGATTACTGCCGGGTTTTTCCGAAATTCTTGACAAGATCCTCCACAACGACGGCCGCATCGTCATCCGACAACTCGGCTCCTTTGTCCCGCATGCTCTGGACGATGCCTTCCCACTCATCCTTATCGTATTGTTTGCTCGTCACGCGGTCGCAGACCGTACAGGTTCATTCTAGAATATTCTTGCCCGGACCCTCTAACGGGCGAATCTGGGTCAGCTTTCCATTCGGATGAGAATTGAGAATTGGGAATTGAGCATTGATCAGATCTGCCCAATGCTCAATTCCCAATTCTCAATTCTCATCCGAATGAAACCTGCGCATGGTAGTTAAGCCGCGTTTCCTGTTGATTTCTTGTTACCTGCTTGACTAAAGTTCAGTCCCGTATGAGTTACCAAAGCCTGGAGGAAGCGTTACAAACCGTCGGGAGTCCGGTTGAACTGTTGCGTAATTCGCAGATAGGACCATATGCCTTCCCGGTGGTGCGTGCCGAGTTCACGAACTGGAGAGATGAGCAGCGCGCCTGGCGGGAGACCTGCGCTCTTTTGGACCAGTCTCACCATATGACAGATCTTCATGTTGAGGGCCCGGATGCACTCCAATTGCTCTCTGATCTTGGTGTAAATAGCTTTAAAAATTTCAGAGTCAATCAAGCGAAGCAATTTGTGGCGTGTAACCATAACGGATATGTGATCGGTGATGCGATTCTGTTTTATCTGGATGAAAATAGATTCAATCTCGTCGGGCGCCCTCCCGTTGCCGATTGGTTGCAATTCAATTTAGAGACTCGCGAGTATCGTGCATCCGCGGAAAGGGACGAGAGGTCCGCTGTTAATCAAGGCCGGCGAAAGTCTTTCAGATACCAGGTTCAAGGCCCCAACGCTGTCCAGGTCATGGAGAAGGTAACGGGAAGACCCGTGCCGGGTATCCGGTTCTTTAATATGGATGTTTTCACCATCGCGGGCCGGGATATCCGCGCCTTGCGTCATGGAATGGTCGGACAACCCGGATGGGAACTTTTTGGTCCTTGGGAGTACGCCGACCAAGTCCGGGACGCCATTGTTGAAGCCGGTCAAGAGTACGGGATTCGGCAAGTGGGCGCCAAAGCTTACGCTACCACCTGCCTTGAGTCGGGATGGATTCCATCCCCCCTTCCGGCGATTTACGTTGGTGAAGAGATGAAGGGATACAGAAAGTGGTTGAGCCCGAAAAGCTATGAAGCGACGGCTTCACTCGGAGGCAGCTATTACTCGCGCGATATCACGGACTATTACCTGACTCCCTACGACCTTGGCTACGGGCCTTTCGTCAAATTCGACCATGATTTTGTTGGACGAGAAGCCCTTGAAAAAATGGCCGATCATCCGAGGCGGAAGAAAGTAACGCTCGTCTGGAACGGCGAGGATGTCGCCCGTGTCTTTCGTTCCTTATTCCACACTGGTGGAGATATAGCCAAGTATATCGATTTTCCCCTGGCTAACTATTCAACATTACCGTATGACCAGGTGTTGAAAAACGGTAAAACCGTCGGGGTGTCCACGTATACTGGCTACACCTACAACGAACGCGCGATGATCTCGCTGGCTATTATCGATATTGAACACAGTGAGCTGGGTACCGAGCTGATGGTCGTCTGGGGTGAAGAAGGTCGCGGCTCGTTGAAACCGACGGTCGAGCGCCACGTGCAAGCCGAAATCCGGGCGACGGTTGCACCCGTCCCTTACGCCGAGGTTGCACGTGTCGCATATCGGCCGCGGTGAGCCGGAGAGCGGATCGCCAGCCACCGGCTTTGGGCGATCGGTTTTGAAATAACGCGCGGTGAGACACGCGCCGACTCAAAGGAGAACCAACATGGCATACATATTCCACGAGGATCAGTTACCGAAGCTGGTTTCGGTCGTGCCGGGCCGCGAGCGGACGTTCTTCGTCAACAAGGAACTTACAGATATTGACGACATGCTCGCCGGAATCATGCGTTACAAGAGCAACGCTTCATCACCCTTTCATCTGCATGAGAATTGCGAGCACTTCTACTTCATCATCGAGGGGAAAGGCACCGTCGAAACGCCCGAGGGCGTCCGGCCGGTAAGCCCGGGCGACATGGTTTTTATCCCGCCCGAGGCCAAGCATCGCCTGAGGGCTACGGAGACCGGCCTGTTCTATTTCGAATTTCAAGCACCGAACCGTTTCATGACGACGATCCTCGATGGGACACCCGATGACCTCCGATGGAACCGCGTTGACGGCCGCGTATGGGTTCAGACTTAAAGGAGAGTTCTATGCCAAACACGATGGAATGCTGCGCTGGCTCAAGTCCGGAGAGAAATTCAAGGCCGACGCCGGCGCCAAGCATCAACTGATCTACCTGA
The DNA here is from genome assembly GCA_003222815.1 of Acidobacteriota bacterium. Taxonomy (GTDB): domain Bacteria; phylum Acidobacteriota; class Terriglobia; order 20CM-2-55-15; family 20CM-2-55-15; genus 20CM-2-55-15. The sequence continues at coordinate 10,080 of QHXC01000170.1, forward strand.
TGGAAGGGAAGGGCAGTATCCAACTCGAGAACAAAGACCACGAGGTGTCGAAAGGCATGGGCATTTACCTCGGTCCCTCCGAGACCGCCACGATTTCGGCCGCGGCCGGAGCAACGGTGAAGCTCTTTCACCTCGTTGTTCCGCAGATTCCAAGGTAGAGTTGTAGGCGCGCTCTAGGAGCGCGCGTTTTTTACAGAATTAACGAAATACGCGCAGTCATAGACCGCGCCCACAGCGGAGTCCAAAAAACGATAGTCCCTTATCGCTACTTTCGTTCCTTGCCCGAAAAGATGTCAAAAACATAATCGTGAGCGTTCAATGCGGCCTTGCTCAGGCTGCCTGCTTGAACGCGCTTGACGATTTCCTCGCGAGAGAGGTCGAAGATCGCGTCAAGAATCTGCGCGCGCTCCGGCTCATTTGCCTGTGCCATGGCGAAGAGCACGCGGGCGCTGTGCTGGATGTAGCGCGGCGAAAGCAGTTGGCGCTTCAAGATCTCCATGATGATGGGCGCTTTGGCGCGGTCAAAGCGGCCAGGATCGCCGCGGCGATCCAGTTCAGCGAAGAATTCCGACGTCCATTCGTTGTGGCAGTCCCACACCTTCTCGAACAACTGCCTGGTGAAGCGGGTCCCGGCCTTGACTTCAAAGGCGTTCAACGTCGGTACAACTCCATCCTCGGTCAACGCTGGCCGTTTGAGGTAGCCGTCTTTGGTAATGGCGGCTTCGTGATGGACAAGGCTCCATAGCCAGGATACGTCGATCCGGTAGGTCGCGAGATCGTTCATGAAGCGCAGCGAAAGCTCGTAGTCGTCGATAGCGGCCGCGAAGTTACCATTGAGGATCTGAAAGCCGTAGTTGGCCGCCATGTAGAACGCGTGTTGGATGTGCTCGATGGTGATCTCGCCGGACGGCACGCCATAGATGCTGTCCCAAAGTTCTTCAGTGAAGAGCTTCTCCGGCGTGTTGAGCGTGTCCTTGCGGATGACCCAGGGTGTGATCTTGCCCTGCGGGTTCAACAAGCCGCGGGATTGCAGCAGGAGCCGCTCTGCTTCAACGAGACCACTGGCGACAGTCGGCACCGGTTTGCCTTTCACGTCTACAGTTTCTTGCGGCGCATCGAGGATGGCCTGGAGTTCGGTTACAGAAGCCCGCAAAGGTGCGTTGCCAGCGGCGACGTAAGCCGACTCTGGGCTGGCGACCCAGCTTTGACGATAGGCATCATAGAGTCGTCCCTTCACCCGGCCTGCATGGATGTCTTCCAGGGACGGCTGTTGATCGGCCTGCATTGGCTCCTCGGGGACAAATATGAGACCCAGCAGGCGCTCGCGCAGCTTGTCGATGATCATCGCACGCAGGGCCAGTGGGTTGTACTTGGAGCGGCCATAGGGATCGGTTGCGGGGTAGATCATCACCGCGGCCATCCCGCCAATCGGAGCCGCCTGGCTGAACTCGCCATCCTTCATGCCGGCCATGAGCATCATCAGAGCGTTGTACCGCTGATAGGCAATCATGTTCGGAGAAGCCATGCCGATGGTCTGCGGATCCGGAAAGACACTCCGAGCGTCATCTTTCCCCATCTCGATGAGGCTGGCCAGGTAGTCCCAGCGGCCAACATTCGTGCCAAGAAGCCTGCGCCGCAAGACCCAGGCGATCGCAGGCAGGAACCGTCCCGCATTTCCCTCTTCGTAGAGGACTTTGATTTTGAACGTGCCTGGCTGGACTCCGATCAAGCTCTCCAGCCGTGTCAGGAGCTTCTCCACAATGAGCGCTTCCTGAGGGGTTTGAATCTTCGGAATGTAATAGTAGACGCCGGTGCCGGAGCGGGTGAGAGACCCGTAGTTGTTGAGCGCCCAGAGGAGCGCGATGGGGATCACGCCGGGCACGGGTTCGCCATCGACCGTCATATGGTCAAATCGAACGTGGATCCCGGGAGGCCGAACAAACCGGATCGGCCACTGTGCCGGAGGCCTGTTGATCTTGTACGCCCGCGGCTGGCCTTTCTTCACGACTTCATAGGGGCGGTTGGTCCAGCGGCCTTCGAAAATGTCTTTGGCGTTCTGCATGGCCGCAAAAATTCCGACCGGCTGGTTCCTGGGCGTGCCGTCGGGCTGGAAATGGGGCGGCGAGGCGTCTTCAAAGTCCGGCATATTCATCGGCGCCGGACTGTTCAGCGCGTTGAACGCCATGTCCAGCGGATGCCACGGCCCGGTGAGCTCCAGTCCGGGATTCTTTAAAGGATGAGCGTCCTTCGGGATGGGCACCTCGTCATTGAGCCGCCAACGCCATTGGCTGTCCCGGCCGAGAAAGTTATCAATCAAGCCCTGAACGATCTGGCGAAATGTCCGGGACTTCGCCGTGACGGGATCCTCGAACGTGTCGTCCCACTTCGGCCAGGCATATTTCTCGCGAACTGGCGCGGGAGACCCCAGTAGAGCCCGGCGCGCCGTGAGGGCGGCGGCGATCGCGGGACCCAACTCTCGGGCGAGCTCGGCAATAGCCTGTTCGACATGGACTTCCCGGCCATTGATCGTCTTGGTGCCAAACAGCTCCGGGAACTTCTGGAGAATGTCCTCGCGAATCATCGCCTCGACCCCAAGTCGCGTTGATGCTGGATGCTTTCGTCCTTGTAACATGGTTTTGTCCTTGCCTTCAGATTTCTGGTGGAACCCGACGAAAGTGTCCGCATCGCGGGCTGCGGCTGTCAAGGGAAATTCCGCTTTTGAAATTCTGAATAAGCAGCCATCCCTCCTGTTCCACCTAGCGGCTTTGCACAAAAAGTCACTTGCTGCTTTCTGAACATCGCCGATTCGCATTCGCCGATCGCCAATGTCTAACAGCCATGTGCAATCAGCCAAAGCAATTGCTGAGGATATTGCACATCTTTGTTGCGTACCTGACGATTGGCGATTGCAGATTTCAGATCTAGCTGCGTGGGTCATAGACCGCCGCTACAGCGTTGACGGCACCAATTTCGGCAAGCTATCATCCGGTCACTTGCGCGAGGTATTCCGATGAAAACCCATATCGCTTTCTTGTTGGCAGTTGTTCTTATCGGTGCCGCTGTCCCGGTGCTTTCGCACCATTCTTTCACGGCGGAGTACGACGGGACGAAGCCGGTCAAAGTGACCGGCACGGTCACCAAAGTCGAGTGGACGAATCCTCATATCTGGTTTTACGTCGATGTGAAAGACGAGAACGGCAACGTAACCAGCTGGGCCTTCTCGGCAGCTCCTCCGGGCGTGTTGCAGAGGAGAGGGATTACGAAAGACGTTCTCAAAATCGGTGACGTTGTGAAGGTCGATGGGTTTCGGGCC
>QHXC01000587.1 GCA_003222815.1 Acidobacteriota bacterium
CGTATCGAAGCATCAGGCCGGTGACGCTGGCAGGTGAAGCGCCCATCGCGATGCGAATGCCTATCTCGACCGTGCGTTGTGCAACAGAGTGGGCTATCACCGCGTAAATGCCCACCAGCGAAAGAATGAGGGCGACGGCCGCGAATGTCGACAACAGTGTGGTCGAGAATCGGCGTGGCGCCAGCGACTCGGCAATGAGCTGCGTCATCGGTTTCACATCGAAGACGAAAGCATCCTTGTCGATCTCCACAATTCTTCGGTGCATGTCGGGATACAGCGGCAAGGGATCACGATCGGTTCGCACAAGCAGCGTGATCGCGGATTGTGGATACAAGCCTTCAGGAAGGTAGAACTCGTTTCCGGCTTCGGCATCGAGTCCTGTGTATCGCACGTCGCCAACGACACCGATGATCGCCGAGGGGCTGCTTTTCCATGACATCCGCACTCTCTTACCAACGGCATCCTGCCCCGGCCAAAAGCGCTCCGCCAATGTGCGATTAACGATTACGGATGGGAGGCTTCCCACCGGGCCCACTTCATCGTGTTCGTCATAATCGCGGCCGGACACGATCGGGATTTTCATGACACGGAAGTATCCGGGACTGACGACTCGGCTTCGCGCCGAAGGCCGGTCCAACGGGATGTCCGGCCTTCCTTCGACGCTAAAGAAGCCAAAAAAACTTCCTGCGTGCATCGGCACGCCTTGCACGACCGCGGCATCACGTACTTCCGGCATCGCTTCAATCGAACGGATCACCTGGCGTGAAAACACGACGTTGTGTCTCCATTCGAATTTGTTATTCGGAAGGGAGATCGTCATCGTCAACAAATTCTGCGTATCGAAACCCGGATCGATTTGCCACAGGCGATTCGCGCTCTTGACCATAAGGCCCGTGGCGATCAAAAGCACGAGCGTCATTGCCACTTCTGAAGCGACGAAAATGGCGACAAGCCGCTGCCGGCTGCGGCCGGCTGTGGAACTTCGTGCTTCGAGTTTCATGACATCGCCGGGATTTGTGGACGAAACTCGAAATGCGGGGATGATGCCCGTAATCAACGCAGTCAGTGAAGCAACAATCAACGTGAACAGGAGAACTGTGCGATCCACTGTTGCATCTTGCGCGAGCGGGACGTCTGCGGGAATCAAAGGCCGCAGCAGAACCAGACTTCCATACGCCAGACCGACGCCGATCGCGCCCGCCGGCAGAGCGATCAATGCGGACTCGGCCAGAAACTGTCGCAGGATTCGAAGCCTCGCAGCACCGAGGGCCGCGCGTATGGCCACCTCTTTCTGGCGCGTTGTGGCGCGAGCCAGAAGCAGGTTCGCGACGTTTCCGCATGCGACCAGGAGCACAAGACCTGTGCAGGCGAACAGCAATAGCAATACTCGGCGCGATCCGCCCAACACCTGATCGCGAAGAGGGACGACACGAACGCTAAGACCGTTGTTGGTTTCGGGATGCGCTACGGCGAGATGGCCGGAAATGGTATCCATCTCCGCCTGGGCTTGCTCGAGCGAAACTCCCGGACGCAATCGGGCGATAGCATCGAGATCGCCAATGTCACGCTTTGCCGGATCTAGAAACTCGGGAACCCAGAAATCCACGGAGTCGCCGATACCGATACCTGAAACACCCAAATCGGAATCGCCACTGAGCGGCAGGAAATGCACGTCGGACAAAGCGATGCCGACGACGAAAGACGGCGTTGGTCCGACGCGGCTCAGATTGATGATGTTCACGTCCAGAACCTTACCGAGGAGCTTTGCATCCGATCCGAAGCGCCGCTGCCAGAGGCCGCGGCCGATAATGATCTCGGATCTGCGCCGTTGTGGATCGCTCGGATTGAACGTTTCACCCATCAACCGGACGCCGAGAACTTTGAAAAACTCAGGCGTGATGCGGAGTCCGCGCACTCGCTCGCTACGATCGCCTCCGGTCAGGTCGACCGTTTGCCATCGATAGCCGGCGATCGCCTCGAAAGATTTCGCCTGGGCTTGCCAGTCGAGCAGGTTCGCCGGCGCAACAGCAGTCCAGAACACACCGTGGGAGGGATTTAGGGAACGAAGCATCACCAGGCGATCCGCGCCGGCATAAGGCAGCGGACGGACAAGCATCGCGTACCCTATGCTGAAGATCGCTGCGTTCGCCCCGACACCAACAGCAAGGCTCAGCACGGCGACGACTGTTGAAATGCCGCCGTGTCTAAGCGTCCGAAGAGCGTACCGGATGTCGGATGAAAACCCGCGCATCGCCTGTGAGCATAGCTCTACTCCGACTTTGTTTGCCCGGAAATCTTGTCTTAAATCCGTCGCTCACTTGGCTTCCCGGCCGGCCCGCAGTCACCCGCAAAGATGACATAAACCGCGTTTGTGTGTGACAGCGCGCGGCTAGCCGAATTCTCAACTTTGGTTGCGGCCACAGGCCGCGCTAGGCGGTATAAGCCGGGAGCGGCAAATATGGCGGAGCCGGACAATGTCCCGGTGTTAGCCCTTATGTCACTTCGAAGGCGCCGCAGGCCGGGCGCCCGGGGGATTTAAAGCGAGATTTCCGGGCGCACGGAGGGGCATGCTTTACCAGATTACTTTCAGCGCAAACTGACCCTCCCTGGGTTTCGTGACCGTTGGGTTTGCCAACCCTCCACCGCCGCTCGGCAATCCGTCCGCACCGAATAACTGCGCAGTTGTACCGCCCTGAAAGGCCAA
>QHXC01000588.1 GCA_003222815.1 Acidobacteriota bacterium
AATACCCAGCCCAATGATGGCTGCCAAGAGGGGAGAAAGCCGGATACCGATAGCGGGCAGGCCATAAAAGATGATGAATAGCTGAATCAGCAGAGGCGTTCCGCGAATCACCTCGATGAAGCCGATGACCAGCCACGAGACGACGCGAGGCGCGAAGACGCGAAGCACCGCCATGAATAAGCCCAGGCCGATAGCGATGGCCATCGAAGCCGCGGAGATCTCGACGGTCACCAGCGCCCCTTCTAGAAGCAGCGGTAGATACTTCCAATACTCCGTCAGCCGCTCCCGGAACGTACGTTCGGTCCGAATCGCATCGAGATAATCGAAGTAGCGGACGGCATTATCGTTCGTGACCGGATCGCGGTCGCCAAAGGCCTGGGCGGTCGCAGCATTGTAAATGCCCCAATCCCGGTAAATTTTTTTCAGCGTTCCGTCTTCTTTCAGAGAGTCCAGCCCCGTGTTCACCTGGTGCAGCAGTTCGTCATCGCTCTTGCGAATCCCGATGCCAAAGGATTCGCGAGCGGAGGGTATCTCGATGTTTTTCACCTGAGGACCGGTCGCGTAATACAGCGCAACCGGTGTGTCCATGACGACAGCGTCGATGCGGCCGAGTGCCAGGTCCACGTATGGGTTCACCTGTCCGTCATAGCTGCGGATCGTGATACCTCCAAGACTCTCGAGGTATTTCTCAGCGAAGGTGACTTTGAGCGTTCCTGCGGTATGTCCCCGAAGATCTTCAGGCCGCCGGATCCGCGCTTCGTCCAGCCGCAGAGTCAGCGTGAGCGTGGAGTAGAAGTACGGGTTTGAGAAATGAATACGCTCGGCGCGCTCCGGAGTGATCTCGAGCCCGTTGATGACCACGTCATACTCACTGCGCTCAAGGCCCGGTACTAACCCGTCCCATTGGTTCTGCACGAATCTCGCCTCGCGGCCCATCCGCGCGGCGAGCGCGTTTGCAAGGTCCACTTCGAACCCGATCATCTTTGCGGGATTTCGCGGGTCCGGAAACGTGTACGGGGCACCGCCCTCCGCGTCGGCTGCCCAGACCAATTCCTGAGCTGTAGCGGCCGGTGCGGCGAACAGTAGAAGACAAATCGCAAGACAGGGAATGGCTTTCATGATTTTCCGACTCTACAATAAGCGGGGGGCCGGGGAGACGTATTTCTTCGTGCCGGAACGTATTCCCCTCCTTTGCAAGGGTAACAACATACTTGGCTAACCAAGTCACGGAAGATCAGCAATCAGCAACGCCGGATTCCCAATGTCTAACAGCCATGTGCGATCAGCCAAAGCGATCGCTGAGGCTGTTGCGTATTTTGGTAGGTATTAGCCTATGGCTTATTTCATCGAATTCATCGACGTGCACAAGGCCTTCGACGACCATAGAGTCCTGGACGGTGTTTCCTTTGGTGTCGACAGGGGCGAGACGTTTGCCATTTTAGGCCCGAGCGGTGTCGGAAAGACCGTCTTGCTCACCCACGTTGTCGGTCTTCTCAAGCCGGACCAGGGACGGATCATCGTCGATGGCGTGGACATCACGAACATGCGCGAACGAGGACTGGCGGATATCCGCAGAAAGGTTCAGCTCGTCTTCCAGTCCGGCGCGCTGTTTGATTCACTGTCGGTCTGGGAGAATATCGCGTTTCCGCTCACCGAGAGCCGCTACACCGACGAAGAGATTGAGAAACGCGTGGCCGAGAAGCTACGGCTTGTTGAGGTTGAGGATCTCGCCGAACTGATGCCATCCGAGCTCAGCACTGGAATGAAGCGCGCCGTGGCAATCGCCCGTGCCTTGGCGGCGGAGCCGCAAGCCATTTTGTACGACGAACCCACGACGATGGTTGACCCACTGATGTCCCAGACTATCAACAAGCTCATCCGCAAAATGCAGCGGCAACTCGGTCTTACCCAGATGGTGGTGACCCACGACATCGCCAATTGCGCCGAAAAAGTGGCGGACCATGTGGCCCTCCTTCATCAAGGCAAGTTTGTTTTTAACGGCACGATGGACCAGCTCTACGGCAGCGACCACCCCGTGGTGAAGGAGTTTGTGGAAGAAGACCGGATACGGTTTGAGAAGGAAAGGAAACCCGTGTAGGAAAGGGATTTCGGATTTCGGGAGCCGTTGGACCCGGGAGGGCTCCCGAAATCCGAAATCCCCCTATTTACTTTTCCGCCTCCAGCAGCAGCGCTCCCTCAGCCTGGAACTTCGCCTGATCCTGTCTTGTCGAAAACCACTGGGTAGGCGTCCAGTCTTCGGGAATGGGTGTGGAATTGCTAATCCTTCGATGACTGGCGGATCGAAAACCGGCCCTGGCAAGCAGAGCGATGTAATCCTCAGCCCCGAGGAGGTGAACAGGAATATCGATGTACTTCGCCCACCGATGCCCGTAGACGTTCCCTTTGTAATAGTTGACGAGGAAGAACGCTTTCCCGCCCGGGCGCAAGATGCGGAAAACCTCGGCAAATGCGCCTTCCAGGTCGGGGTAGTAGTAAATGGATTCGACGCTGAGTAAGGAATTGAACAAGCCTTCTTCACAGGGAATCCGCGAAGCATCGGCAACAAGAAACAGCGCATTTGGAGGATTCCGATAACCGCTTCGCGCCTCGAGGATCATGCGGTCGGAAAGGTCGATGCCAAGCACCAGCCCGCTGGGCGCCTTCTGTGCCAATACGCGGGTTGCCCAGCCTACGCCACAGCCGAGATCAACAATGTTGTCGTGGGAGTCCACTTTCATGAGATCAATCATCTGGCGTGTGATCTCCCAATGACTCTTTTCCATGCCGCGCCCGCGGCCCTCTTCGGCCCATCGATTAAATTCACGGCGGATCAGTTCCTCAAGCATATGTCTCCCGGCGTAGGGGACCATCAGTTGTCGGCCGGTGGGCCCGACGCGAACCTGGTGTTATTATCACCCAGTGCGGCCCGTTCTCATCTTTGATCTTGACGGTACGCTGGTCGACTCGAAAAAGGACTTGACGGCATCTGTCAACTACATTCGAAATCGATTCGACCTCCCTGTTTTGACGGAAGAAGAGATCGCTCGTTTCATCGGCAATGGCGCGCTGATGCTGATCCGGAGGGCTCTCGGGCCGGTGGCCACGGACGCAACCGTACAGTCGGGACTGCAGATGTTCCTCTCCTATTACCGTGCGCACATGCTGGACAACACGGTGCTTTATCCGGGGGTGCGGGAAACGCTGGAAAGGCTCAGCGACTGCAAACTCGCCGTCCTTACCAACAAGCCGGTCCATTTCAGTTGCGCCATGCTCGACGGACTATGTATTTACAGGCACTTCGCTGCTGTCTACGGCGGTAATAGCTTCGATCACAAGAAGCCTGACCCTGTGGGGGTCTACAAGATTCTGTCGGACACGAACGGCCATCGCGATAAGACGTGGATGATCGGTGACTCCGCCGTGGACGTCTTAACCGGACGCAATGCAGGTGTGGCCACCTGTGGAGTCACCTATGGTTATGCGACAGAGACGTTCAAGGACGCTCCGCCGGATTTCCTGATTGATACGTTCTGTGAATTGGAGGGCCTGGTCCATACTTGAGATCTGCAATTACATTCGTGGTGAATAGATTTCGTCGGCGCGAATGCCGGCGCCCAAGCGCGGCGAAATTGTTGAGCGCGGCTGTGGCAGATTTGTAATCCGGTCCCAGCAAATACGCCTCAGCATGCGGTGCATTTGTGGCGCAAGTTATGGAATTCCGGCCTGATGAGTTTGGTTTCTTACATGCACAGTGAGCAGTGGCCTCGCAGATGTTTCCCCTCGGTATCTGTGAGGTCCTCATTCTCCGATACTGATCGGCACTTGGTTGGAAAACGGTGTGGGTCGTGTCCCGAACTTTTCCGTTTGGGGACATGTACCCACACCGTTTGATTTTTTCTATTGGGTGGGATCGAGTTACCCTAAA
>QHXC01000171.1 GCA_003222815.1 Acidobacteriota bacterium
GCCAATGTTCATTACGACCCAATCGACTATCAAACAATCCGATACTATTCCGCCCCGAAGAGCCGTAACAACGACCCTAAGAGTCTGTCGGAGATCGATCCGGAGATCCTCCGGACGTATGAAAAGCTAGGCATTCCGCTCGATGAGCAAAAATTGCTGGCCGGCGTTGCGGTTGACGCGGTGTTCGACAGCGTGTCCGTCGCCACAACTTTTCGGGAGAAACTTGAGGAGCTGGGCATCTATTTTTGTTCCTTTTCCGAGGCTGTTCAGAAATATCCGGATCTGGTTCGGAAGTATCTGGGATCCGTCGTGCCGTACACGGATAACTTCTTCGCGACTCTCAACTCCGCGGTCTTCACCGACGGGTCGTTCGCCTACATACCTAAAGGTGTTCGATGTCCCCTGGAACTATCCACCTATTTTCGAATCAACGCACGGGACACGGGTCAGTTCGAACGCACGCTGATCATCGCCGATGAGGGCAGCTACGTCAGTTACCTCGAAGGTTGCACTGCCCCTATGCGCGACCGCAATCAGCTACACGCGGCTGTCGTGGAACTGGTTGCTCTGGACAACGCCGAGATCCGCTATTCCACCGTGCAGAACTGGTACCCCGGCGACAAAGAGGGCCGCGGCGGTATCTACAACTTCGTCACGAAACGCGGTAAGTGTGTGGGCGTGAATTCCAGGATTTCGTGGACGCAGGTCGAAACCGGCTCGGCCATCACCTGGAAGTATCCGAGTTGCATTCTGATGGGTGATAACTCGTCAGGAGCATTTTATTCGGTCGCCGTGACGAACAATTATCAACAGGCGGACACTGGCACGAAAATGATTCACATTGGCAAGAACACGAAAAGCACAATCATCTCGAAAGGCATTTCGGCAGGTCACGGGCAGAACTCGTATCGCGGAATGGTGAAGGTGCTCAAAGGGGCCGCCAATGCGCGTAACTACTCCCAATGCGATTCGCTATTGATCGGCGACAAGTGTGGGGCGCACACGTTTCCGTATCTTGAGGTCAAAAATCCCTCAGCCAGGGTGGAGCACGAGGCATCCACGTCCAAAATAGGCGAGGATCAGATCTTCTATTGCCAGCAGCGAGGGCTGTCCGTTGAAGACGCAGTCTCCACGATCATCAACGGATTCTGCAAGCAAGTGCTCAAAGAGCTTCCGATGGAGTTTGCCGTTGAAGCCCGGAAGCTGCTTGGCGTGAGTTTAGAGGGGAGCGTTGGATAAATGCTGCGTATCCGAAACCTGTTCGCATCGATAGATGGGAAGCAGATTCTCCGGGGGCTCAACCTCGATGTTCATGCCGGCGAGGTCCACGCCATCATGGGCCCGAACGGCTCCGGGAAGAGCACGTTTGCTCAGGTGCTGGCCGGCCGTGACATTTACGAGGTTGTGGCCGGCGAATTGACCTTCGATGGTCGAAGTCTCCTCGCCATGTCGCCGGAGATCCGGGCGCGAGAAGGCATCTTTCTCGCGTTCCAATATCCGATCGAGATACCGGGTGTCAGCAATCTCTACTTCTTAAGGTCGGCCGTGAATGCGGTCCGCGCGCACCGCGGCTTGCCTGAGCTGGACGCTGTGGATTTCATGTCGCTCGCTAAAGAACAGGCTGCGGGGCTGGGCATCGATGATGCAATGCTTAAACGATCACTGAATGAAGGCTTCTCGGGCGGCGAGAAGAAGCGCAACGAGATTCTTCAGTTGAAATTGCTGGATCCGCGATTGGCGATCCTTGATGAGACCGACTCCGGTCTCGACATTGACGCATTGAAAATCGTTGCAGACGGAATCAATGCCATGCGCAGCCCTGAACGCGCCATCATTGTGGTGACCCACTATCAACGTCTGCTCAACTACGTCGTTCCCGATCACGTGCACGTCCTCGTTGGTGGCCGCATCGTGCGTTCCGGCGGCAAAGAGCTTGCACTCGAATTGGAACACCGCGGGTACTCGTGGCTTGAAGCTGAGCAAAAGGCGGTGGTATGACGATGAACAGCGTGTTGACGAAACAAACTGTTTACGGCGCTCAGTTTTCGGCCATCCTCGACCGATTGCCGGGCCACGGTCTCGTTTGGGTCGATCGCTTGCGCGAGCGTGCAATGGAGCAGTTTCTTGAACTGGGTTTTCCGACAACACGGCTCGAGAATTGGAAATACACCGATGTATCTCCCATTCGCCGGATCGCGTTTCAGCCCATCGCGGATCGTGTGAGCCCACCGCTTCCCGAAACGTTGCGATTGCAGATTGAAGCATATGCCGCCCCGCGACTTGTATTTGTCAATGGAAAGGTAGATCCCGAGCTCTCCAACAGGGCGCCGCTACGGTTGCTGAGCTTGTCGGAGGCATTAGCCGATCCGGAACAGGCCAAGGTGGTCGAGACACATTTAGGACAATACGTCTCCACCTCAGACCACGCCTTTGCAGCCTGGAACACGGCGTTCTTCACGGACGGAGCGTTCGTTGTCATTCCTCGCGGAATCGTAGTCAAACAGCCGGTGAACCTTGTTTTCGTTTCCGTTGAAATCGGTGAGCCACGGGCCTGCCATCCCAGGAATTTGGTTATCGCTCGTGAAGGATCGCAGGTCACGTTCGTGGAAGTTTTTCTCGGGGCCGGGGCCTATCTGACGAACACGGTTACGGAAATCATCGCCGAGCCGGAAGCCGTGATCGACTATTACAAAATCGAAGGCGAATCGGCCTACAGCTTTCATACCGGAGCGGTACAGGCGCATCTGGATCGCAGTGCATGCTTGACATCGCGATCGATCTCGTTTGGCGGAGCGCTGGTTCGAAATGATCTGAATGTCGCGCTTGACGGCGAGGGTTCACACTGCACGCTGAACGGACTGTTTGCCGCCGGCAGCGGCCGTCTCGTCGATAACCACACGCACATCGATCATCGAAAGCCCCATGCTTCGAGTCGCGAGCTGTATAAGGGCCTGCTCGCCGGGGATGCCACGGGCGTGTTTAATGGCGCAATTACCGTTCGCGAGGATGCGCAAAAGGCCGATGCGGTACAACACAGCAAGAATCTCCTGTTATCGGAGCGGGCCCAGATCAACACGAAGCCACAGTTCGAGATTCGTGCGAACGATGTTCGCTGTGTTCACGGTGCGACAGTTGGCCAGATCGATGAGGACGCGATCTTTTATCTCAAGAGCCGCGGTGTTGGCGAGGACGAGGCCCGGCGGATTCTGATTCGAGCGTTTGCCGCCGAGATCCTTGACGATCTCCGTGTTCCGGCGCTGCGGGATCAGATGGAGCGGTTGTTTACGAACTGGGTTCAGAGTGCGTTGGAGGCAGCATGAATACCTTGGAAACCCTCAAGTCGACCGACCTCGATGTATCCGCCATACGTCGAGATTTCCCAGGTCTCCACCAGAGCGTGCACGGCAAACCGCTTGTTTATTTGGATAACGCCGCGACAACGCAGAAGCCGACCGCCGTCATCGAAGCATTGGATCGCTTTTATAGAACGGATTGCTCAAACGTTCACCGCGGTGTCCACGAACTCAGTGAACGGGCAACCAAAGCCTTTGAAGATGCTCGTGTGGTGGTGAAGCACTTCATCAACGCTTCACGCGAGCGTGAGATCGTCTTCGTTCGTGGAACAACCGAAGCCATCAACCTTGTGGCAAGCTCGTACGCACGTTCCCGGATGAAGGCCGGCGATGAGATTCTCATATCGGCGCTTGAGCATCATTCGAATATCGTCCCGTGGCAGTTGCTTTCAGAACAGATCGGTACACGGCTCGTGGTTGCGCCGATTAGTGATTCCGGCGAGCTGGTCCTGGAAGAATTTGAGCGCCTGCTCGGACCGAAGACCGCGCTTGTCTCCATGGCTCACGTGTCGAACGCGCTTGGAACCGTCATGCCTGTTCGCGAAATCGTGCGCCTGGCGCACACCCGTGGCGTACCCGTCTTGATTGATGGCGCGCAGGCGGCGCCGCACCTCGCTGTGGATGTCCGTGAGCTGGACTGCGACTTCTATGCCTTCTCGGGACACAAGGTGTTCGGACCCACGGGCATCGGTGTTCTTTGGGGCAGAGCGGATCTGCTCGAACGAATGCCTCCCTATCAAGGGGGAGGGGATATGATTCGCTCCGTCACGTTCGAAAAAACCACTTACAACGACCTGCCCTATAAGTTTGAAGCGGGCACGCCTCACATTGCCGGCGCGATTGGCCTCGGCGCCGCTCTGGATTATGTTTCGCAGCTCGGTATCGATCGCGTGACGGCCTACGAGCGAGAGCTGCTCGCTTATGGAACAGAATTGCTGCGTGCGATTCCTGGCCTGCGTCTCATCGGGACCGCCAGCGAAAAATCTGCGGTGCTGTCGTTTGTTCTCGACGGGATTCACCCGCACGATGCCGGAACGGTGCTCGACAGGTCGGGCATCGCGGTTCGCACGGGCCACCACTGTGCGCAGCCGGTAATGGCTCGATTTGACATACCTGCGACCACTCGGGCCTCGCTGGCATTTTACAACACCAAAGAAGAGATCGATGCGTTAGCAAGCGGCATTCGCCGCGTCCAGGAGTTGTTTCGATGACGGATATCGATATCCAGGAGCTTTACCAGGAACTGATTCTGGATCACAGCCGCAGACCCCGGAACTTCCGGCGGCCGGACGGCACGACCCACCAGGCCGAAGGATACAACCCGCTTTGCGGCGACAGGGTGACCGTGTATCTGCAGATGGACAACGACGTCGTTAGCGACGCCGCTTTCCAGGGCGATGGGTGCGCGATCTCGAAGGCATCCGCATCGTTGATGACCGAAAGCGTGAAGGGCAAGACCCGCGCTGAAGTCGAGTCGCTGTTCTCCAGGTTTCATGCCGCCGCCACCGGTTCGGGCTCCGCGGACCCCGTGTGCTTGGGCAAGCTCGCCGTCTTTTCCGGCCTTCGGGGATTCCCAACGCGGGTCAAGTGCGCAACGCTCGCCTGGCACACGCTTCGTGCCGCGCTCGAGCAGAAGGCCAGTTTAGTTTCCACGGAAGGCGAGGAGACTTTGCAATGAACCCCTTGGACAAGTCTGTGCTGGAAGCCAAGATCATCGAGGTCCTCAAGACCTGTCACGATCCCGAGATTCCGGTGGACATCTATGAACTGGGCCTTGTTTACTCGATTGACATT
The DNA here is from genome assembly GCA_003222815.1 of Acidobacteriota bacterium. Lineage (GTDB taxonomy): Bacteria > Acidobacteriota > Terriglobia > 20CM-2-55-15 > 20CM-2-55-15 > 20CM-2-55-15. Next base: position 5,148 of record QHXC01000171.1, read on the forward strand.
AGCGACTCTGCTGACGTTCACGTCAAGATGACGTTGACCGCGCCGGGTTGTCCGGTAGCGGCATCGTTACCGCTGGATGTCGAATCGAAGGTGAGAGCCGTTGAGGGCGTCAGTAGCGCAAGGGTCGAGGTCGTCTGGGATCCACCGTGGGACCCCAGCAAAATGTCCGAGGGCGCCAAGCTGCAGCTTGGATTTATTTAAGAAGATACGTCATGAAACTGAGCGCACAAGAAGAGTATGGGCTTCGATGCCTGATCCGAGTGGCAAGCACCGGCCAGGATGGAAGCGTCACGATTCCTGAAATCGGTCACGCTGAAGGCTTATCGATCCACTACGTCGGCAAGCTCATGCGAATACTTCGACAGGGCAAGTTTGTGCAGAGTGTTCGCGGGCAAGCCGGTGGTTACACATTGGCTCGGCGCCCCGAGGACGTCACCGTCGCCGAGGTCTTGGCGTGGCTCGGAGGACGGCTCTTCGAACCCGGCTTTTGTGATCAATTCTCCGGCCTGAAGCGGCTCTGCACCCATTCGACCGATTGCTCCATCCGCTCCCTCTGGCGCGCAGTCCAGAGCGCTGTCGATGTCGCACTCACTGGAATCACTCTCCGCGACTTGCTCCAAAGTGAGTCGGCCATGACGAGGCGCATGACGCCGCCTCCGCCGCGCGTTCGTCAAGTGAGCCGCTAGCGGGCGGATGTAATGAGCCAGTTCAGCACCACCGTGTATCGAGCACCCGCAGGGGAACCGTTCGCAGATGGCCAGGCTTCACTACTGATGCTGAGGCTGCTCGGCGGCCCGCCGTTGTAATTCATCAGGCGGCACGTCTTCAATGTGGGTGGCGACGTGCCAGGAGTGCCCAAACGGATCCTCAAGACTACCGGTTCGATCTCCGTAAAACTGATTTTGCACGGGTCGAACCAGCTTCGCTCCCGCTGCCACTGCACGTTCCACGAAAGCATCGACGTTCTCGACGTAAAGCATGATCCCCACCGGGCTGCCGCCGTATGACTTGGGACTCTTGAAGTTCATTTCCGGAAATTCGTCGGCCATCATGATGCGCGAATCTCCGATTTGGATTTCGGCGTGACCGATTCTGCCGTCGGGTTGCGGGAATCGCATCAGTTCTTTGGCGTCAAAAGCCTTCTTATAAAATTCCAGAGCTTCTGCCGCACCTTTCAAGCTCAGAATCGGGGTCACGGTTCGATAACCTTCTGGGATGGGTTTAACTTTTCCCGCCATGATTCTCTCCTTTCAAAGCACGACGATTTCTGATTTATCCGGTGGAGCTGGAGAAATGGTGTTCGCGTTTCTAATGACATCTTGCCATTCTTCGTCCAACGTTCCAACAGCCAAGCAGTGGTTGTTTTACTGACTCTATTTGGGCCTAGCGCTGGCCTGGTTCGAGTTGGGACTCTCGCCGGCGTCATTAATGGCCGAGACCACGTAGTAGTACGTGATTCCAGATCCCAAACCGGTGTCGATGTAACCAGTCCCGGCGACGGCGGAACGATGACGGAATCTTGCACGCGTTCAGAAGCACTTCGAGCAATTCCTCTGCCGATCAGTCTTGGCTTTCAAGTGCTTGGTTTTCGTGCTTATTTTTCCTAGCGCGGCTCCTCCTGAAGGTGTATAAACACGCCACTGCAGGAGGAACCGCGTATGAGATGGACGTGCTCGGTGCTCACGGTCGGGGTGTTGTGCGTGGTCGGCAGCAGCCTTTTCGCCGCCCAGGACCCGCCGGCAAAGAACCCGCTCGAAGGGAACTCTGATGCGATCCGCGGCGGGATGGGTCTGTATCGCGCGCGCTGTGCAGACTGCCACGGCATGGACGCGCGGGGCGTCCGCGCGCCCGACATCACACAGGTCTGGGCGTCGGGCCGAACCGACGAGGGTCTGTTCAAGACGATCAAAGAGGGCGTGTCGGGCACCGAGATGCCGGCTAACCCGCGCATCTCGGACGTTGAAGGGTGGCAGATCCTCGCGTACCTGCGTACGCTGGCCGCGCCGGCCCCGACCGATCCGCCGCGCGGCAATGCCGTGAACGGCGAAAACATCTTTCGCGCGAACTGCGCCGGTTGTCATCGGGTGAACGGCGCCGGCGGACGCCTGGGACCCGACCTGTCGCGCATCGGGGTCTCGCGCCCGCGGGAGGCTGTCCTGCTGCGGATTCGGCGCGGCACCGAAGACTTCCGCCCAGGATTCGAGCCGGTGACGTTGACACCGCCGTCCGGGCCGCCGATTCAGGGCGTCAAGAAGAACGAAGACCTCTTCTCGGTCCAGATCATGGATACGCGCGAGCGGATTCAGGGATATGAGAAGGACAAGATGAAGTCGGTGAAGAACGACACGAAGTCGGCGATGCCGGTCTTCGGCCCGGACCGACTCAGCGACAGCGATCTCGACGATCTCCTTCGCTATCTGCAAACCCTGCGCGGATTCGATCCGGCGGTTGTTCCCAAATGAGCGGCTGCGCGCGAAGCGCGAGCCCGATAGGGCGAAGCAATGAATCAATGCAAGCCCGACAGGGCGCAGCCATCAACCTAAAAGGAGGCTTATGCACGCCACGACTCTTCGTCTCCTCAGGCTCGTGCTGGCGCTCTCGGCCGGCGCCGCTGCGCTGACGGCGCAGCAGACGGCCCCTCCGCCGCTCGTCACATCGCAGGAAATCCTCGATGGCCTGACGCCCGACGGCTCACGCTGGCTCACGTTCGGCGGCGACTACAACAACCAGAGGCACAGCCCGCTGACACAGATTACGCCTGCGAACGTCAATCGCCTCGTCCCGCAGTGGACGTTCCAGACGGGCACACTCGGTAATTTCGAGACGACCTCGCTCCTCCGCGACAACGTCCTGTACGTGACAGGACCGCAGAATGTCGCCTGGGCACTCGACGCGCGCACGGGGCGTCAGATCTGGCGCTACCGTCGCGAGCTGCCACCCAACCTGACCGCGTGCTGCGGTCTCGTCAACCGCGGGTTCGGCGTGCTCGGCGACAAGCTCTTCATGGTCACGCTCGACGCGCATCTCCTCGCACTCGACATGAAGACCGGGGCCATCGTCTGGGATGTGACGATGCAGGACTATAAGACTGGCTACGCCTCGACCATCGCCCCCATCGTCGTAAAGAACAAGGTGATCGTCGGCGTGGCGGGCGGCGAGTACGGCATCCGAGGGTTCATCGACGCGTACGAGGCGCAGACGGGCAAGCGCGCGTGGCGCTTCTACACCATTCCGGGGCCGGGCGAGCCGGGCCACGAGACGTGGGCAAGCGATTCGTGGAAGATCGGCGGCGCGGGCGTCTGGGTGACCGGCGCGTACGATCCGGAGCAGAACCTCGTTTTCTACGGAACCGGCAATCCGGGCCCCGATTATCACAGCGACAGCCGGGAAGGCGACAATCTGTACAGCACCTCGTTGCTGGCACTCGACGCCGACACCGGCCAGCTCCGCTGGCACTACCAGTTCACTCCTCACGACGTCCACGATTGGGACTCGACGGAGGTCCCGGTCCTTGCCGACATCACGATCGCGGGACAGCCGCGCAAAGTGGTGATGTTCGCGAACCGCAACGGCTTCTACTACACGCTCGATCGCACGACCGGTAAGGTCATCGCGGCAAAACCGTTCGTGACGACGACGTGGGCGAAAGAGGTCGGCCGCGATGGCCGGCCGATCGAATTCCCCGGCCATACGCCCAACGAAAAGGGCGAGGTCACCTGTCCCGACATCACCGGCGGCACGAACTTCTGGCCGCCGACGTTCGACCCGAGCACGCGGACCTTCTTCGTTAACGCCCGGGAAGCGTGCATGACGTATTACGCGTGGAAACCGGACTACAAACCGGGGGATCGCTTCACAGGCGGGGCCGGGCAGCGCGGGCAGAGCGACCAGTCGGCATACGGCGCGCTCCGCGCCATCGATCCCGCAACGGGTGAGCGGAAGTGGGAGTTCCGCTATCTGACTCCATCCACTGCGGGCCTGCTGACGACGGCCTCAGGCCTGATCTTCAGCGGCGATGCCGAGGGCAATCTGCTGGCACTCGACTCGCGCGACGGCAAGTTGCTCTGGCGATACCAGATGGGCGCGGCCATGCACGGGACGTCCCCGACGACGTACATGCTCGACGGCCGCCAGCACCTGCTCGTGCCCGCAGGCACCACGCTGACGGCGTGGGCGTTGCCTCAGTAGTCCGTCCGCAAGATGTCGAAAGACCGGAGGGATTGGACCAAGGGACCGGTACACCGCCCTGTTTCAAATACACGAATGACTTGCAGGGGCTCTGATAGAATGCGTCCGCAGCGAAATTGTTGATACTCATGCGTCGCATGGGAGAGCAAATATGCGATTTCTTTCAACGAGATTCGGTGCAGCACTGGCGCTTGCCGCCGGACTGTGCAGCACGGCGGCGCTGGCGCAGACACAGGAGGACGTGAACGCCCACATCAACGCGGCCAAGGCAGCGGCTCAGTTTGACTTCCTCGGCACGCTGGCGCGTCTCTGCCTGACCCCGCCCGACGTGAAGGCGATCAACGATACCGCGCCCGGCCCGGCACCGGCCCGCGACACCTGGTTCATCGAACCGGCCAAGGTCTTCGACAATCTCTATTTTGTTGGCTCCAAGATCCACTCGTCCTGGGCGCTTGTCGATCCGGCAGGCATCATCCTTCTGGATACGCTCTACACCTATAACTCGCCCGAAGAGATCGGCGGCGGGCTGCGGAAACTCGGCTTCGAGCCAAAGAACGTGAAGTACACCATCATCTCGCACGCTCATGGCGACCATGTCGGCGGCGCCAAGGCTATCCCAGCGGAAAGCCCAAGCGCGATATTACGGCCACGGACAGCCAGGTGGTCACCGTCGGCAACACCTCGGTGACGATCATCACCACTCCCGGCCATACTCCTGGAACGCTCTCTTTCATCTTCCCGGTGAAGGACAATGGAGTGCCAAAGACCGTTGCCTATTCGGGCGGAACGGCCTTCAACTTCGTAACCGCGATCCCGAATTTCGACATCTACATCGCCTCGCAGCGGAAGATGGCGGCGGCGGCGAAGGCCGCCAACGCGACGATCATCATGTCGAACCACTCCGAGTTCGATAGCGCCACTACCAAGATCAAGCTGATCGCCGCCCGGAAGCCCGGCGACCCGCATCCTTTTGAGCTCGGTGCCGAAGCGGTAAAGCGCTACTTCACGGTCTCCGACGAGTGCGCGCAGGCTTCGGAAGCGCGACTCCGGATGCTCCCGGCGAAGTAGGCGTCCGAGATAGGAGATAGACGGGAACAAGGGCGCCGAGGTGTTCTCCCCGACACACAAATCCATTGACAATACTTTAGCAATATAGCTAAATAGATAGCTATGAGATCCGCTGCCAGGGTATTCAGAGCTCTCGCTGATCCAACCCGCCGCCAAATCCTCGAAGAACTCAAAGACGGTCAACTCGCGGCCGGAGAGATCGCGTCTCGTTTCCCGATCTCCGGACCTTCGATTTCACGACATCTTTCGTTACTTGAAGCTGCGGATTTGATTTCGGTTCGGCGGGACGGCAACCGTCTGCTCTATGAGCTTCAATCTGAAAGCCTCATAAGTACCCTCAACAGTTTCTTGAGCACCGTCTGTCCCACTCAGATTGTTCAGCGGAAGAAGCAAGCTCACAGGAGACAATCATGAAGATAGCAGTTACTGGTGGGACTGGCTTCGTCGGCCGCCATTTGGCGCGTGCGCTTGCCGCCGCCGGCCACGACGTTGTGCTGGTTGCGCGCGGTGTAGACCGCCGGGACGACACCATTCGGATGTCGACCCGGGTGACATTCTTTGGAGCAGATCTTTCCGATCCTGGGGGTCTCTCTGAAGTATTTGCAGGATGCGATGCAGTCGCTCACTGCGCCGGCATCAACCGTGAGATTGGCGCTCAAACCTATCAAAGCGTTCACATCCAGGGCACGGCCAACGTGCTCAAGGGGGCGCGTAGCGCCGGAGTCCGGCGCTTCCTCCTTTTTAGCTTCCTGCGTGCGCGACCCAAGTGTGGCTCGCCGTATCATGAGACCAAGTGGGCTGCCGAAGAGCTTGTCCGACAGGCCGGTATGGACTACACGATCCTCAAGGCCGGAATGATCTATGGCCGCGGTGACCACATGCTCGATCATCTCAGCCACAGTCTATTCACGTTGCCTTTGTTCGCGACTGTCGGTTTTCGCGAGCAGCCGATCCGGCCGGTTGCAGTCGAGGATGTGGTCGATATCCTGCTCGCCGCTCTGGTCGAGGGACGCCTTTCATGTCGGACCGTTTTTGTCCTCGGGCCGGAAACTCTGCTGCTGAGCGAAGCGGTGCGGCGAGTGGCAACCGCCTTGGACCGCAAGGTCTGGATTGTTCCTGCCCCGGTTTGGTTCCATTTCGCGATGTCCCGGCTTTTCGAAAGTGTCATGCAGATTCCGCTGGTTGCGACGGCGCAAGTACGGATGCTTTCCGAAGGATTTATCCAACCTGCACCATGGGCCGAACCGCTGCCGACCGATTTGTTGCCAAAGCGTCGTCTTACTGTCGATCAGATTCGTCTTGGTCTTCCCGACTCAGGAGCATTTCGGTTGCAAGATCTGCGGTGTGCTCACCGAATTACCCGATTTCATTTTGGTGCACGTCACTGAAATTTGGATGGATGCGGCTCAACTTCTCCGATCCAGTCTGAACCCGGGCGGCACCCACTCTTTCTCCAAATCTGTTTTTCATCCGGCCAGTGGGTCGAGTGCCGCCACCCAGGTAGATCCTATGATTGCTTTGCGACAAGACTAGTGCCGGGCGCGCTATTTCGGGCGGCCCATGTAGCCCTGGGCAATCATGTCGATTTTGTAGATCGCCTTGGCGTTATTCCTCACGCCCTCGGGGGTTCTATACTCTTTGCCGTCCGGGCCGGTCATGCCTGCACCCTTCGCGTAAAGCACCTTCTTGTTGGGTCCGGAAAACGCCACGCTCGAGGCGGACCGTGGCAGAGGAATGACGCCCAAGTACTTTCCTTCGGGACTGAACACTTGAATACCGGAGTCGCCGGAGGTGACGTACAGACGACCCTCCGAGTCGATGCACATGCCGTCTCCATTGCCGCCGGCTTCCAGCGTGGCAAAGTCACGCTGATTTTTGGTGGCACCATCCGGCTGGACATCAAAGGCCACGAGAGTCTTGCCATTGGTCAGGTAGAGGGTCTTCTCATCCCGGCTCAGGATCATCCCGTTTGTGCGCACTTCCTTACCCACAACCAGGCTGACTTTACCGGCGGTGTTGACGAAGTAAGTTCCCGCGTCATCCGAGAAATACGCACCACCCTTGGAATCAAGGGCGACTTCACCCATGCGCCAGAACGTCTTGTCTCCGAACTTACTTGCCAGGACCTGCCGCATCGGAGAAAGGATCACCAGTTCCGCCGGTTCATGACACTGGTCGGGATGTCCGCCCGGATCCGAGCACGTCCTCTCCGCCCCAACGAGGCGGCCCTTGTAGTCAATGCCCAGGGCTCCGGTGCCATGGGTGTCCTTAACAAAAATCGAAAACTTGTCGTTCCGGTCGAGCAGGCCTACGGTGCTGGGTTGTTCCTGTGCAAACAACAGGCCGCCGTCTTTTGTGCCGACGATGCCGTCGGCATTGTCGGGTCCTTGCCAGACGAGCTTCCATTTGGCTCCGGCCGCGATGACCCCTGGGACGGCGGTAACCGTCACCTCCCGCGCAGGCGTGGGCTGTGGGAATCCCCGCTCCCCCCCGGCGTTTCGTTGCTGTGCGACAGCAATCACGCCTAGAACAAGCGTCGATCCAAGCAAACAGCAAGCGATCGTGCACACGGTTTTAAATTTCATAAGCTCTCCAAGTGGCCTGCCCGCGAGCGGGGGCAAAATCAGAATTCCGTTTCTTGGTTCCGGGTAGGCCGGAGTATAACATCGTCCCGAAGAGATTTTGGCAATGTTGCTCTGGTAAAAGAGATCACGCGAGACGGCCAGCTTGTGCGCAAAGGCAATTGTGTCGGGATCGATCGACATGACAATCTTTCCGGATGCCTGCGCGACGCTCGATGGCACTGATCAGAACATGAACTTCACCGACAACTGGACCTGCCGCGGATCGCCGACGCCTTGACGGAGAAACCCGTCGAAGTTGAATAAGCCCGGCGAAGCCAGAGGATTCACGTTGTTGGTGTTGTTGAATGTGTTGAACATCTCGATCTGCGGGACTATCGAGTAGTGTTCAATGAATTTGAACGGACGCTGCAGCCGCCAATCGAACGAGAAGGCCTCGTTGTCCTTGCGCAGGCTGTTGCGGTCCGCGCCTTTACGCGGAGACGGGCTGATCGGTTGCGCCGAATGCGCCTGCATGCGGACGTCGGCGTTGAAGCCTTTCCCGAGGTCCCAGTACGAGAAGAAATTGAACTTGTGACGTTCGTCTCGATCCGAGGGAGCGTACTCGAGGTAGAGCCTGTTCAGATCAAAGTAACGGAAGGTGAAGGGATCGCGTTCGTTGGAGTCGTCATCCCAGTCCTGCGAGTAGGTGTAGTTGCCTTCCAACTGGAATCTCCGGCTGAAACGCTTGCGCACGCCGGCCGTCATGCCGCGATACAGGGACTTTGCAGAACTCACGGTATCGGTGACGTCACCCAGGTTCTTGAACAAGGCGGAGTTCGCGTTGGGATTGATGAAGCGCGTGAGATGAACGCCCTTCGACCAGGTGAAATCCACATAGGCGGACACATCTTGCACGAGTTGCTGCTGGAAGGCGGCGTTAGTCGTGTAGATGCGAGGATTAGCATAGTCCTTGCTGAATACGGTGACGCCCGCACCAACGGGAAGGGTTCCCGCCGGAATCGCCGGCGGTACGAGCACGCCGGGGTATGTCGGAAGATCGCCGCCCGCGGTGTTGAAAAACCCTCCCGGAAATCCTCCTGCGGCGATCGACTGTTGCTGGATGCCGTTCGTTGTGATCGCACCCACCTGCGTCAACATGTTCTGGCGCGCGTTGTAGATTCCCCAGCTCCCCCGTACCACAGACTTGCC
>QHXC01000172.1 GCA_003222815.1 Acidobacteriota bacterium
CCGGCTGCAACATGGCGTTTCGCAAATCAGCGCTCCAAGCGATTGGTGGGTTCGATCCACAGTTTCGAGTCGCTGGAGATGACGTGGATGTCTGCTGGCGAATTCACCAGCAGGGTTGGACGATCGGCTTTAGTCCGGCAGCCGTCGTTTGGCACCATCGGCGTAACTCCGTGCGAGCTTATTTGAAGCAACAGCGAGGTTATGGTCGTGCCGAAGCGCTGTTGGAAAAAAAATGGCCAGACAAGTACAACGCTTCAGGTCATTTGTCGTGGAAGGGGCGGATCTACGGAAAGGGCCGTACTTACATCATCGGCCAGCGAAGGCGAATCTACAATGGCATCTGGGGCAGCGCGCTTTTCCAATATATCTACGAACCGGCCCCTAGCTTGACTCAGGGCTGGCCACAGATGCCTGAATGGTATCTGGTCATCTTGATGCTGGCCGTGTTCTCCGCTCTGGGTCTCACCTGGAAACCCCTCATGCTGGCGGCGCCCTTTCTGGTTTTATCCGTTGGTGTTCCCATCGCTCAAGCAATTGCGAGTGCATCTCGAGCATCGTTCACAAGCTCGACTCGTTCTCGTCTGAGCGCGTTTGGGCAGACCGCGTTGACGGCCCTCCTCTACACGCTCCAGCCCATGGCACGGCTATATGGCAGGCTCTGTCACGGCCTCACGCCATGGAGGCGACGTGTCATGTTCGGCCACGAACTGCGAAGGCGGATCGTATTTCCAATCTGGAGCGAGCTGTGGCAATCGCCGACCGACTGGATCCGATCTGTGGAAGACGCACTTCGTGGTGCAGGCGCGGTCATCCTCAGAGGCGGTGAATGCGATCCCTGGGACCTGGAGGTTCGAGGCGGAATCCTCAGCTCGATTCGGTTGCTGGTGGCCGTCGAAGAACACGGTGCCGGGCGCCAGCGTGTGCTGGTTCGTTCATGGCCCCAAAACTCGACCGAAGGCCGAGTGTTGGCGTGGCTCCTTATTGTCCTTTCCGTGTGGGCCGCATCCGATGGCGCACGCAATGTTTCAGTAATTCTCGCAATATCGGCGGCGCTGCTTCTGTTCGGCATGCTTCGGGAGTCTTGGGCCGCCACGGCCGTTGTTCTTCACGCTCTGCGCAGTATCGTCAGGCGTGATCGGGGGGCCTCCGTGAGGAGTGCGGATCTCGTATGAAAAAACAACTTCTCGCGAGCATCATCATCAGCAGTTACAACTACGGTCGCTTTCGCAAGGACTGCATCGATAGCGCCTTGAAGCAGACCTATCCCCATACCGAGGTGATCGTGGTAGACGACGCCTCCACCGATGACTCGCAGAAGATTATTGCCGGTTATGGCGACCGAATCATCCCGGTGCTCCGGGAAAAGAACGAAGGTGCGAAGTCGACATGCAACGCTGCCCGTAGACTGAGGCCTTGTCTGGGGGGCCGGATCTATTCGCCAAGCGTCTCGGCTCCGCGCCGGCTGCAGCGGATATTTCACGGTGTATGGGGCAGCGCATTGTTTCAGTCGGTCTATCAGCCGGCGCCGGGCTATCCGAGGGCGCCGCGTCTGTAAGGGCTGCCACTAGCTACGCCAGAAAATAGCTGGCCGGCAAGCTCAAGCTGGAGGCAGCGGCATGAAGACGGTCATCGGAAAAAAACCGGGCAATGTGACTCGGAGGGCGAAGCTATAGATATGCAAGAACAAACAGCCTCTCAAACGCCGTTACCGCAATGCGCCATTGCAGCGGCGCCGGAGGATATTCTCTGGTACGCCGTTCACACGCGATGCCAGCACGAAAAAAAAGTAGCACGTCAGTTAACCGAAAAAGGCGTGATTGCCTTTCTTCCTCTTCTGTCGCTCACTCGCCGATGGAGCGACCGGAACAAGGCTGTCGAGATGCCGCTTTTTCCCGGCTACGTTTCGTGGGCGTACGGGGTTGGGGTAGTCCAATCCCGGACAAACAAATCGAGGATCTGCAAGTACTGCTGTCGCGGAAAGTTCCTTTCGAATGCTACCCCTTTTTACGAGAGGGACGCCGTGTGCGAGTTCGCGAAGGCTGCCTGGATGGAATCGAAGGCATTCTCGTGGAGCGGATCTCAGATCGAAGTTTGGTTCTCTCGGTCGAACCCATCCAGCGCTCAGTGGTCATTCGCCTCGAGGATTATGACTTCGAGCCCATTTAGCCTGTTCCGGAAGTACTCCACGATCAACGTCTCGTGGCTTTGATTCGGCGATGTCTACCAATCGATATAATCAACTGACTCTTTACCGGCGTCTGCTGGCCCAAGCGCGCCCCTATTGGCTTCATCTGTTCGGCTGCCTGGTGCTCAGCATACTTTCCATCCCGCTGGCTTTGCTCGCGCCGCTGCCTTTAAAGATTGGAGTCGATAGCGTCATCGGCTCTCAGCCCATTCCTCGCTTTCTGTTGACGCTGTTTCCGTTCCTTACCAGTGCTTCTGGCAGAGTCTTGCTTATCGTTGCAGCCGGCCTTTTGCTGGCGATCGCTTTGTTGGGACAGTTGCAAAGACTGCTGAGTGCAGTGCTGCAGGTGTACACCGGCGAAAAACTGCTGCAGGACTTCCGTGCGCAACTATTTCGGCATGTGCAGCGGCTCTCGCTCATTTATCACGATAGCAAAGGCACATCAGACTCCGTCTATCGCATTCAATATGATGCGTTCACCATTCAACTCACCACTCTCAGTGGCGTCCTTCCCGTGCTCACCTCCTCGATCACGCTGATTGGCATGATCTTCGTCATTGCCAAAATGGATTGGCAGTTGGCCTTGGTGGCCATGGGGGTGTCTCCCGTTCTTTTCATCCTGACCTGGGCCTTTGGCGACCCATTGCGCCGCCAGTGGAAGGAGATCAGGAAACTCGACAGCGCTGCGATGTCCGTGATCCAAGAAGTGCTCGGCGCCGTTCGCGTGGTCAAGGCTTTCGGCCGGGAGGAGCACGAACACGATCGGTTCCTGCTGCACTCGAGAAAACGGATTTCGGGACAGGTTCGAACTGAGTTTCTCCACAATGGTTTTGATCTTCTGGTCGCTTTGGCAATTGCGGCCGGCACAGCCGCAGCACTGTGGATCGGCGTCGCGCATGTCCAAGCCGGCGTGCTCACGCTGGGCGAACTGTTGATCGTGATGGCGTATCTGGCGCAACTGAACTCGCCTTTAAGCACGCTCAGCAGGTTGGCGATCGACCTGCAATCCGCCATGGTTTGCGCCGAGCGGGTCTTCGCTCTTTTCGACGAGGTTCCGGAAGTCATCGAGCGTGCGGATGCGCGGCCGCTCGGACGCGCGCAGGGCGCTATCGCGTTCCGCGATGTGACTTTCTCGTTCGACGGCGCCAATCCAGTCCTGCGCGGCATATCCTTGGAGATTTCTCCGGGAACCCGGCTTGGCATCTCCGGCTCCACGGGTTCAGGCAAAACGACGCTGGTCAGTCTACTAACACGCTTCTACGACCCCGGCAGCGGCCACATCTTGCTCGACGACGTTGATTTGAGGGACTACAAACTGGCCGACCTGCGCAATCAGTTCGCTTTGGTGCTCCAGGATCCGGTGTTGTTCTCCGCCAGCATCGCGGAGAACATCGCCTACGCCCGGCCGAGCGCAAGTAAGCAAGAGATCATGGACGCTGCGAAGTTAGCCGACGCACATGATTTTATCGTTCGCCTGCCGGATGGCTACCAGACGCACGTGGGCGAACGCGGCCTGCGCCTTTCGGGCGGAGAGCGCCAGCGCATTTCTCTGGCGCGCGCGTTCTTGAAAAATGCGCCGATCCTCATTCTCGACGAACCCACGAGCGCTGTCGATGTCCGGACCGAATCCGTCATCTTGGGAGCGCTGCAACGCCTGATGCACGGCCGTACGACCGTGATGATTGCGCATCGCCTGAGCACGCTCGATTTTTGCGATGCGCGGATCGAAATTGAAGCGGGCCGGATCGTCCGAGCGACCGGTAATCTCAAGGTCTCCGGCATTCCCGCCATCAGCCGGGAAAGCCGCACAAAACCTATCGCGGCATTTAAACAATCACAGTGAGTTCCGAAGGTAGACCCAAAATCGTTCTGTTGGGCCGGATGTGCTTCAACCCATTCGGCGGCATCGTCTGGCAAGCACTGCATTACCTGGTCGGATTGCGACAACTGGGCTTTGACCCGTATTACGTGGAGTGGCACGGGATGTGGGCGGCCGATCCGGTGAATCCATCGGCCGATACGGACGTCCCGCGAGTGATGATTGCCGATGTGATGAAACGCTTTGGTTTTGCCGATCGTTGGATCTGTCGAGCCGACCACTCGGAAAACAGTCCTGTGTTTGGCGGCCTTCCGCGCAAGGAATTGGTGGGACTCTACGCTGAAGCAGAAGCCATTATTAACCTGACCGCCACCAATATCATCGACGAAGGCCAATACCAGTGCCGCCGGCGGATCTACCTCGAAACGGACCCCGGGAATCCGCAAATAAAACTCGAGCGAGGTGACGCGGCGATGTGGAACGTGATCCGGTCCCACACTCATCATTTCACTTTCGCAGAAAATCTTGGCAATCCCGGCTGCGGGTTGCCAAAGACCGACGTCGGCTACATCCCAACGCGTCAACCGGTGCTGGTCGATCACTGGGATAGTCCGTTCGATTCGCACTGCCGTAATTTCACGACGATTGCGAAGTGGGGCGGACGCCGGAGCCACAAGGATATCGAATTCAGTGGTGAGTTCTATCCGTGGAGAAAGGATCTGGAATTCCGGAAATTCCTGGATCTGCCCAGCCGCAGCCGCCAACCCATCGAGCTGGTTTTATCCAACATTTCGCCGGAGGATAGGACGATGCTCCAGGAATCCGGCTGGCGCGTTGCGGATGCTCTGTGTCTCAGTGCGTCACTCGATGGTTACCGGAGCTACATCCAACGGTCTCGCGGTGAGTTCACCGTCGCCAAGGACCAGAACGTCCGCCTTCGCAGCGGCTGGTTCAGTGACCGCAGCGCTTGCTATCTGGCTGCCGGAAAGCCGGTGATCACGCAAGACACCGCGTTTGGCAATGTACTGCCGACAGGTGAAGGACTGTTCGCCTTTCAGACGATGGACGACATCTTGGCGGCGTTCGAGGCTATCAACACGGATTATGAGAGGCACTGCCGCGCTGCACGCGACATTGCGCATGACTATTTCGACGCCAGAAAAGTGCTGAGCGATCTGCTGCAGAGCATAGGCTTGGCGCCTGCAATCTAGAACGGCGCCGTTGCGACGAGGTCTAGTCTAAGTGGAGACATTACACGATCTGCTGGCGGGCGCGGGCGAAGTTGGTGTGCGTGAACTTCGCGACGCGCTGGGCGACCTTTGCAGTGATGCCAAGACAGCCCGCATTACTGCGCAGCAAAAGCTGCGGCGCCCGCATATCTACCGGATAGAGATAGCAGATGACGGTGTAACTCGTTCCGTAATCGTCAAGCGGCTGAGTCCGGAGATTGCTCAACGCAACGAGCGCGTCGTCCGGGAGTGGCTTCCAGCCGTTGGATTGGAGGACGCGGGCCCGCCGCTATTGGGCGTTGCCGCCGAACGCACCGGGCAGTGCGTGTGGCATATCTACAGGGACCTGGGTGACTGCTCGCTGGCCGGCGCGGATCCGACTGATGGGGTAACTGAACTGGACGTGGGCTTCCTCTCGAAACCTGCCTTTGATTCAGATCCGGAGCGGCTCTACGATGCAGTAGCGACGATCGCCCGAATTCACGCGCGTTTCGCGGAACACCCGCTCCTGGCTGAATGCCGTCTATTTGGACGGGACCTCGGCAGTCACCTCTTCACGACGACATTACGAGACGGCTTGCTCGGACTGCGGGCTCTCGACGCCATTGGAATCAAAATACCCTACGAACGCAGAGTGCTGCTCGTCCGCTTGCGGCAAAGACTCGAATTACTTTTGCAAGAGCAGCCGCACCGCATGCAACTGCTGGCGGATTTCGGCGGTCCGGCGACGCTTCTCCACGGCGCGATCAGCTATGACCTCTCGAATTTCCTCGCTCATTTTCCGCGAGCGGAACGGCAATCGATACTGGACGCCTACATCCGGTGCCTGGAAGAACTGGGTTGGCGCTTCACACCGGGCGCAGATTGGAACCTGTTATTCGATACCGCCGAGTGCGCCCGCCTGGCTAACACAGTGGTCTGGCGGGTCGTGGCGCTGACAAAAGGCCAGACCGATTGGCCCTTCGACGACCTCGTCTTGCTTGATGAGTGGTTCGACAAGCTCGAACCCGTTCTTCCGCCCCAAACGAAAGAAGCGGTGCAATGATGAAGTATTTGATCGTCAATGCGGATGACTTCGGCGCTAGCATGGGGATCAATCGCGGCATTCTTGAGGCTCACCAGCGCGGGATCGTGACGAGCGCCAGCCTCATGGTGAACATGCCGGCGGCAAAGGAAGCGGCTCTACTTAGTCGCGATGTTCCGGACTTGAGTGTGGGCCTGCACGTAAATTTCACGAACGAAGGTGAAGATCCTGTCGTCGACCTTACAGATTCCAATGCCTGCCGTATCGACCTGCAACGCCAATTCGAACAGTTCCACGAGTTAATGGGACGTTTGCCGACTCACTTGGACTCGCACCAAAACGTCCACCGGAGACCGCATCTTCTTCCCCATTTTCTGGACCTGGCATCCCAACACGGTTTGCCCATGCGAGAGCACTCTCCTGTGCGCTATTTCAAAAAGTTTTATGGGCAGTGGGACGAAGGAGAAACCCATCTCGAATGGATCAGCTCGGAAAACCTGCTCCGCATGCTCGCGGAGGAGCTTCAGGATGGTTTCACCGAACTCGGCTGTCACCCCGGCTATTTCGATCCTCGTTTTCAGTCGGTCTATCACATTGAACGAGAGACTGAGTTACAAACTTTGTGCGATCCAGCGGTTCGGCGCCAATTGGCGGAGTGGCAAGTCCAAGTGATCCGCTTCGGAGACGTCTCAGCTCTTTCCCGAAATTCGCAGCTTCACGCTTAGAGGACTTCTTTTGGTCGTCGTAATTTCCGCGCATAACGTGGTGAACGCTCCGGACGTGGGCGGACACTTTTGGGTATTCATGCAGTACGCGCAAGGCTTTCTGCGCTTGGGCTGCGACGTCTATTGGCTGGAGAGATTCCGGGACACGCAGGACCGCACGCGCGACGCCGCGATTGTTCGGGATTTCATGAACCGGATGCAGCGATATGGCTTGGGCGAACGAGTCATTCTTTATACGCAGCACCAGCGTGCGGGAGTCTCGCGATACGAAATGATCGGGATGCTGCAGTCCAAAGCCGAGCGGGTTTGCAGGGACGCGGATTTGCTGTTGAACTTCAATTACAGCATCGATCCGGAACTGCTCTCACGCTTCCGAAGAACGGCTCTTGTCGATATCGATCCTGGTTTGCTGCAGTTCTGGATCAGTGCGGGTCAGCTTGTCGTGCCCGAGCACGACTTGTATTTCACCACCGGAGAAACAGTCGGGCGGCCGTGGGCGCGGTTTTCGGATTGCGGCCTGTCCTGGGTGCGCATCCGCCCGCCGGTTTGCCTCGACCTTTGGCCGTATATACCAAACGTGGCCGGCGAAAAGTTCACCACGGTTTCAAGTTGGTGGGGAGGAAGCGGGCAGGGAGAATTCATCACCGACGGTAAGGAGATCTTTTACGAAAATAACAAGAGAGTGACCTTCCTCGATTTCGTGGAGCTTCCCAGAATAACTGGTAAACCGCTGGAACTGGCGCTCTGCATGGGATCGGGTGATTCGCCCGCTGCCGCTTCTTCCGAACGGCGGAGTCCGCCGCTTGGCGTACCCGCGGGGAGCGGGCCGGATCGCCACCCATATGTCGGCGACGCCGAAGATCGCAGGGTGCTCGGGAGTTATGGCTGGAGTATCCGGCTCGCACAGGAAGTCGCGCGGACGCCCGAGTTGTATCAATCCTACATTCAAGGGTCGCGGGGAGAATTCAGTTGCGTCAAACCTTCTTGCATCAAATTCCAAAACGCATGGGTGAGCGACCGTACGCTGTGTTACATGGCAACGGGCCGACCGGCGATTGTCCAGGATACGGGACCCAGCGATTGTCTGCCGAATGGCGAAGGGATGTTCCGCTTCTCGCCTCTGGACGAGGCCGCGCATGCCCTGGCTGCCGTCGATGCCGGCTATGCGCGCCACTCCCGGGCGGCGCGTGAGCTTGTAGAAGCCTACTTCGATTCCAAAAAGATCACCGAACGAATCTTGAATTCGGCGTTGAGCTTGAAGATGCGGTCCGGCAATCGCAATGCGGCTGCCCGTCCGATTGAGATCGAAGTCTCTAACGCGAATGTCCAGATCGATACAACCACGCGATTAATGACCGAGACATTGCAGGATGGACTTTCGACCGGGCGCGGACGAGCGGTGCGAATCGACGCGATTGCGCGCGAATTCTTTGAAGACAGTTCGAGTTTCGCAACCGAGCGGCTGCGCGTCCGGCTAGACGCCGGCGATACGGTGGACGTTTTCTTCAAGGATTTGAATCCGCAGAACCAGCTCGAGGCGGCGCGGCTGGTTCGCAGCACGAAACTGGAGCGGGGCCTGCGGGAAATCGAAATGTACCGGCAGGTCCTGTCCACGAATGGTTTTGAGACAGCGCAACTCTATGCGTCGCGCTGGGAGCCGGAGCGGGGCATCCACTGGTTATTCCTGGAATATGTCGGCCCGAGTCTCAAGAAAGCGACGGATCCCGCGCTGTGGCGCGCCGCCGCCCAGTGGGCGGCGCGGTTTCATGCGAAAGCGCGATTGTTACCTGACACGCAGACTAATTTTCTGCCACGCTATGACAGGGCGCACTATCAGCGCTGCGCCGCACGGATTCAAGACAAACTACCGCACATCGATCCTGAGGACCGCCCGGTTATCCATGCAGCATTGGATCACTTTGCGGCTTCGATCGATCGACTCCTCGCATTGCCTCAAAGCGTCATACACGGAGAGTACTACGGACATAACGTGATCATTCGCCGGCCCAGCCCAGACTGTCGCGTGACCGTCATCGATTGGGAATCAGCCGCCATAGGTCCCAGCTTTCTGGATCTCGCGAGCCTATCGGCCGGTAAGTGGAATTCCGAGCAAAAACTGGCCATGCGGCGCGCCTACTTCGAGGAATACAAGTCAGCTTCCGGGCAGCGCATCGAGTGGGACGCATTTCTGGATGCACTCTTCGACTTAAGTGTCTATCAAGCCCTCGTGTGGCTGGGTTGGTGGCCCGATCGGAACTTCTCGCGCCACTTTGGCCGCTGGATAAGAGAACTGGAGGGGATTATGCATGAACCTGGTGAGACAGCGCTCCAGCGAGGCGTCGCGAACACATGAAAGCACATAGTTCCCCAATGTCGGCTGTAGGGGCGGTCTCTGACCGCCCACTTCGAATAGCGCTCGTCCCACCTTTGTGGGCCCGAGTGGCTCCCGATACCCAGGGAGGGGTTGAACACATCGTTTATCTACTTGCGGAGGAACTCGTTACACGCGGTCATGAAGTTACGGTCTTTACGTCGAGCGATTCCCTCACGAAAGCAAGAGTCGAGGCGCTCAGCCAGTGGAACATCATAGAGGCCATGCAAAGAGGCCTTGTCGGGCAGTACAAGTATTACGAAACCTGTAATATCGCAGAGGCGCTCCAGAAAAGTAGCGCATTTGACGTGGTTCACTTCCATCTGGACCCCTTTGCGATTCCCCTCGGTGCGTTTTCCCAAGTTCCCGTCCTGCACACGCTGCATAATCCGATTACTCCCGACGGTATCTGGCTACTTGGCCGATATGCACACGCTCCAGTTACGGCAGTCAGTCGGAGACAGATTGCCCACATACCTGAGGAGCGGCGGCGGAGCATTCGCATCGTCCACAATGGGTGCAATTTCGACTCCTATCAGTTCTCCGCATTGCCCGGCAGGTATCTGGCCTACCTGGGGAGAATGACGCCGGGAAAGGGGCCACTCCAAGCGATCCGAGTCGCGAAAGAAGCCGGTCTGCCGATCGTACTCGCGGGCCAGCCGTTGACGGAGGAAGACCGTGCTTACTTCATGGAGATGATTCAACCGCTGATCAACGATCGGGATGTGAGCTACATAGGGCAAGTGGATCATCGGCAGAAGAGCGCTTTGCTAAGAGACGCCGGCGCGCTTCTATTTCCCATCCAGGCCGAGGAGTCCTTTGGACTTGTCATGATCGAGGCGATGGCGTGCGGCACGCCGGTAATAGCGTTCCAAAGAAGCGCCGTGGAAGAGGTAATCGACTTCGGAAAAACGGGTTTCTACGCCGACTGCATACCGTCATTGTCATCGTTTGTCCCCGGCGCTTTGTCTCTTGACCGCAGAGTCGTTCGGGAACATGCCACACAGCGATTTGGTCATGTGCGGATGACAGATGAATATCTCGAAACTTATCAAACGCTCGTTCAGAGATGGAACGGTAGAGCTACATTGTTTTCGGGGAGCGTTCTATGACCAGTGAACGCCTCGCCAGCATCATCATCAACAACTACAACTACGCTGGTTTCCTGCCGGAGGCAATCGACAGCGCGCTCAACCAAACTTACCGAAATACAGAGGTCATTGTGGTGGACGACGGCTCCACGGACAACTCTCGTCGAATCATAGCCACGTACAACGACAGTATCGAGGCCATATTGAAGCCAAACGGCGGACAAATTTCAGCTTTAAATGCGGGCGTTCATGCCAGTCGGGGTTCCGTGATTATCTTTTTGGACTCAGACGACACATTGTTCCCGGAAGCAGTTGAGCGCGCGGCCGGCGTTTTCCGCGACTCCAATATCGTAAATGTTCTGTGGCCTCTGATCGGGATAGACGCCGATTCCAGGAAGACCGGCAAAGTTATATGCGCACGTTCGCCGTCCGGCGACTTAAGGGAGGTCGTTCTCCGCCAGGGCCCATTGAGTTACGATGTGCCACCTACCTCGGGTAATGCGTGGTCGCGACGATTTCTTGACCGTGTGTTTCCGCTTCCTGAAGTAGAGGGAGACGTCAAACTCCGCGGTTATGGGGCAGACGGTTATCTTTCCACCTTGGCCCCGCTGTTCGGGCGGATTGAACAGATTCCCGAGCCGCAGGGCGCTTACCGTATGCATGGAAAGAATAACTATGCGAACTATTCCTTCGAGGAAACGCTTCATTTCAATTTGTCGATTTTCGCGCACTACGCTGCGGCGCTTCGCCGTCATTGCACTGCATTGGGAATCGAAGTTGACGCTGAGTTGTGGACCCGAAATTCGTGGCATCACAGGTTAAATTCGGCCGTTCAGGACCTCTCGGGCGTGGTGCCCGCCGGGGATAGTTTCATGCTCGTGGATGAGGAGCAGTGGAAGACGGGAGGCTGTGTAGCGGGTCGGAAGCGGATCCCATTCATGGAGCGAGGTGGCCGGTACTGGGGGAAACCGCGGGACGATCAGGAGGCCATCCAGGAAATAGAGCGGCTTCGCCTGGCAGGGGCAAACTTCATGGTTTTCGCCTGGCCAGCATTTTGGTGGCTCGACCACTATTCCGGAATGACACGATTTCTACAAAGGAAGTTCGAATGTGTTCTTAAAAACGAGCGCCTGGTTGTTTTTGACATTAGAAAGCGCTCTTGAAACAAAAGAGGAGAAACAGGTACAAATTTCGAATTGCTCTCGTGCCGCCGAACGGCAGCGCTGTACCGATTTCGAGGAGCGCTCCATGACGAAAGCGCCCCTCGCCAGCATCATCATCAACAACTACAACTATGGGCGTTTCTTGCGGGAGGCCATCGACAGTGCCCTGAACCAAACTTACCGAAATACGGAGGTCATTGTAGTGGACGACGGCTCCACGGACGGCTCGCCCGAGATCATTGCCAGTTACGGCGATCGAATTGTACCCGTGTTAAAGCAGAATGGCGGCCAGAACTCGGCCTTGAACGCCGGATTCTCCCAGAGTCGCGGGGATGTAATCCTCTTCCTCGATTCCGACGATGTTCTGCTTCCGACAGCTGTAGAAGCGGCCTTGGAAGCGTTTGCCGAACCGGATGTCGTCAAAGTGCATTGGCCGTGGGTGGAATGGAACGATTCCTCGCGGAAGACAGGCAAAGTCTGGTGCAAATCTCTTCCCGATGTTGACTTGCGCGATTTGGTCTTGCGCGAAGGCCCGGACGGCGTGGCGGCTTACCTGCCATCTGGTAATGCGCACACTCGCATGTTCCTGGAAAGTGTTTTCCCTCTGCCCGACGTGCGGCGCAACTCCGACTGCAGTCCATCTGACCGCGAGACAAGTTGGACGGCTAGGCCGGGCCCCGACTTGTATCTAGCTACTCTGGCGCCACTGTATGGCCGCCTGAAGCAGGTCGCGGAACCACAGGCGTGCTACCGGATACATGGAGGGAATGGCTACCAATCGCTGAAATTTAAAGACAGGCTCAGGTTCGATCTAGCGCTCGTCGATTATGTATCGAAGGCGGCGGCCGAACACTGCGGCAAGCTCGGGATCAGTGTCAATCGAGAGCACTGGAAGGCCAAATCCTGGGCGCACCGAGTCCAGCAGGCGGTGCGAGGCATCGTTTCGCTCATACCGAGGGGAGCATCCTTCATTTTAGTCGATGAGGATCGCTGGAAGACAGATTCGTTCCTGTCTGGCCGCAAGCGCATCCCGTTCCTAGAGCGCGACGGCCAATATTGGGGGAAGCCCCCGGACGATGTGACAGCTATTCAAGAACTCGAACGGTTACGGGAAGCAGGGGCGGAATTCATCGTTTTCGCCTGGTCGACTTTTTGGTGGTTTGAGTATTATGCAGGGCTCGATCGCCACCTGCGTACAGGTTTCCCCTGCCTCCTAGAGAACGACTGCCTCATCGTTTTCGATCTGAGGAAAAAGAGTGGGCTCGTATGAATGTTTTGGTGATTGCTCCTCATCCCGATGATGAGTCGATCGGCTGCGGTGGAACGATCTGCCTGCACGCTGACCGGGGTGATCGTGTGGCCGCAGTTTTCCTGACCTCCGGCGAAAAGGGCCTGACTGATCTTTCGCAGGAAGACGCCCGGCGCATACGAGAACGGGAGTCGGAAGATGCCGCCGCTATACTGGGCATTGCCTCGGTAACTTTCCTGAGGCGGCCGGACAAGCACCTTGAGCAGGATACCCTCCATGCCGCCGAAGCCCTCAAACCCATTCTCCAACGGGAAAAGCCGGAGGTCATCTATCTGACGCATGAACGCGATTTTCATCCGGACCACCGAGCATGCGTGTCGATTGTTCAGGCGGCTCTCCGAGCCTCCGGAATCGCAACACCGGCTCTGCTGAGCTATGAAGTCCTGACCCCTCTCACCGAATATGACCGCGCGGAGGATATCACCCCGGTGATGCGGCGCAAACTGAAGGCGGTGTGCGCACATCGCTCGCAAGTGCGGCAGTTTCGCTATGATCGGGCGCTCCTCGCCATGAACAGATTTCGGGGCGTCGTGGCGGGCGTGGGCCGGTACGCTGAAGTCTTTCGATTCGCCAATGGCTGCATGAGCGGCATCCCTCTGGATTGTCGGGCGGACCCAGGCTGGCACCGCCTCTATGCGGCGATCCAGGAAATCATAAAGGTTGTTCCAGCGGAGAGCTCCTTCATTCTGGTGGACGATGGGTGCCTGGAAGCGCCAGCCTTGATTGCTCCACGACGCTACCTACCGTTCCTCGAAAAAGAGGGGCGCTACTGGGGGAAGCCCCCTGATGATGCGACGGCAATTCGAGAGCTCGAACGGCTTCGGAATGCTGGAGCCAGTTTTATCGTTTTCATTTGGTCAACCTTTTGGTGGCTCGAATATTACGGAGGGCTGCATCGCTACCTGCGTGCACAGTTTCCTTGTATTCGGCAAGATGAACGAATTGTCGTTTTCGATCTGAGAACTCGGAGCCGAACATGACATCGCCACCGCAGGTGTCAGGAACACAGCCGAGGCGAGGTGCAAAGCTGCGGGAGGCGCGCTTCGAGGACTATGAGCAAATTGCAAGGCTGGAATCCCGGTTCGGGCTCACGGCCAAGCCTTACAACGAGTGGGTCCACCTCTGGCAGGGCAATCCACTCTACCGCGAACTAAAAACGGACTGGCCTATAGGCTGGGTGCTCGAGGACCAGGACGGGAAAATCGTCGGCTCGATAGGGAATATCCCACTCTTGTATGAACTTGACGGAAGGAGAATCCTAGTCGCATCCGGACGCTCCTGGGTTGCCGACGTCGAGCACCGAAGCGCATCGTTGATGCTTCTACACAACCTGATCAGGCAAAGGCACGTAGATCTTTATTTGAATAATACCGTCGGTGATATTGCCATTGCCGCAGTGACCGGTCTTGGGTGCTCTCGGATGCCGGTCGGCATTTGGGACGAGGTAGCGTACTGGATCACAAACTACCGGGAGTTCTTCCAGAGCATTGCAGCGATGAAGAACTACCGTCTGACGAGGCCGTTTGCCTTTCCGTCATGGGAGGGATCTTGGACCCGCCTGAAGGCTCTGCGGGCCCGGTTTTCCAAACCGCTGAGCTATCCGCTTTCGGCCGCAGCATTTCTGAAAGACCGTCTGGCAAAGACGTCACTTAACCAGAGGGACGTGGAAGTGAAGCCTTGCAGAGATTTCGACGATCGTTTCGATAGCTTCTGGGAAGACGTGAAGAGAAACAATCGGCACTTACTCTTGGCCGTCCGTAGGCGTGAAGTCCTGGAGTGGCACTTTAAACATGCATTGTTGGGCAACCGGCTCTGGATCGTCACGGCTGTTGATGGCCACCGATTGGTGGCTTATGCCATTTTCGACAAATCAGTCCATCCAAGGTACGGCTTTAAACAAGTAAAGCTGGTCGACTATCAATCCCTGGAGGATGGCGCGTCTATGCTTGAACCCCTCCTTTCCTGGACTTTGAGAAGGTGTCGATCCGAAGGTGTCCACATGTTGGAACACACTGGTCGCTGGATGGAGAAGGGGCAGTTCATTGAGACGGCCGCGCCCTACCGGCGCAAGCTGCCTACGTGGACGTACTTCTACCACGCAAATAATCCCGAATTGAGAGGGCTCCTGAACAGCAGACAAGTTTGGACTCCTTCCTTATTTGACGGTGACGCGACTCTCTAGCTAGCTGTTAAGAAATTTGACTATTTGAAACGTAAGGAAGGGAAAGGAGAGGCTGCGATGCGGGCCGTTAAAGTCTGCACTTCAGTATTGGCGGGCTTCCTGGCTATCAACACGCTGTCAGCCAGGCAGCAAACCGCTCCACCGAGCGCGGTGGACGAGGGCCGGCAGCTTTTCATAGACAACTGCGGAGTTTGTCACGGTCCGGATGGTGATTCCGTCCCCGGCGTGGATCTTGGGCATGGCAAATTCAAGAGAGCATCATCCTACGATAACCTTGTCGAGATCCTCCGGGATGGCGTCCCAGGAACTGCGATGCCCGCGTTTTTGAACTACCTTGGGGACCTCGAAATGCGCACCATCATTGCTTATCTCCGTTTCATGGCAGCTACCGCCTACAGCACCTCAGCCCCAGGCGATCCTGTCCGGGGCAAGGCTATTTTCGAAGGCAAGGGTGAGTGCCTCAATTGCCACCGCGTCAAGGACAAAGGCTCTCGGCTCGGTCCAGACCTCACGGAGATTGGGACGGTTCGGCGGATGATTGAGCTGGAACGGTCGCTTCTCGAACCGAATGCCGAAATCCTATTCCAGAATCGTCTGGTCCGCCTGGTAACCCGGGATGGCATCACGATCACCGGAAGACTTCTGAACCAGGACACTTTCAGCGTGCAGCTTATCGATTCGAAGGAACGCCTGCATTCTTTAGAGAAGTC